>JBIKMR010000246.1:0-6596 GCA_044359155.1 Candidatus Hydrogenedentales bacterium
CGCTGCGCCAGTTGCAATATGCCACGCATCCAAACCATGTTATCTGTACCACTGGATGATCTGCCATGGAGTAAATTTGGTCACCCGCGCCAAGGCGGCTCTGTACCCGGAACTTGCACCCGCTGAATTCTATCGAGGAGTAGCTTGTGTTCCTGTCGGTCTCCACCAACTGCTTGCCATACCCGTAAACCAATCCCCGATTGTAGGCACCACCAAAAGCGCTACTTTCCAAGTAACCTTGGCCGTAGGCCCAATTCAGAACATCTGCCATCTGCTGGTTGGTGACTTCGTACTTCCCAATCAAATAGGCGTCCAGATACACCGTATGCACCGGCAACTCATGCAAATGGCCGGTGTCCGTGTAGGGGCGCCCCATCTCGAAGCTACCTGCAGAAATAGCGACAAGCTCGTCAACACTCGCGCCTTCTTCCTCGCCCTCCGTAGCGCCTTCAAGTATCCTTTCGAGGTTACCCTCACCACTTCCTTCCGAAGTGCCTTCTATAACTCCTCCGGTGTACTCTTTGTCTTCAGACGATGATCCGGGGCAGTAACCATCTTCACTATCGAGGCAATTCTTATAAAGAGATGCATTATAATATTGAATTGCCCGCAACAGTTCGTTGAACGAGATGACCCAGTTCTGCGGGCTGTAGTCGAGATCGTGCGGCTCGCACATCGCCTCGCCAGCACCGGGTGCGTAGCCGTCCTCCGTCTCTGCAGCATTATGCAGGCCCTGAAAATTGAAGAACTGGATGCAGCGCAGCAATTCGCCCAACGCGATGTTGCCGTGCGGCGGCGTCGTGTCCATCGAATGCCACTGCGCATGAGCGGTGCCGCAACCAAATGTCAAAATTAATGCAAGCGCCCAGCGCATCATTTCTTAAGCCCCCGGTTAGCAGGCTTCAGCGTAACAGGGCAGTGGATTTATTACAAGAGAAATGGCACGCGGAGACCGACGATCTCCGCTCGTTCCCAAGTACAACCCGCCAGAAGCGGGCAAGCTTGGGAATGAGGTCGGTGGATTTACCTCCCCGTCTTCTTCGCGCACTCCGTCTCCCCGCAGCCACAGGTGCTCTGCTTGCCCTGATACATGCGCCACCCCATCCGCGCAATATAAAACACAGCACACCCCACGATGCCCGCTACAAGAATCACCTCCATCATCCCCCCCACCCTTGCAATGCGGTTGCACCGTGGTAGGCGATGAAGGCGCCCACGTAGGCAAGCACGGTCATGTAGACAAAAGAGAACACTGGCCAGCGCGCCTGCTTGGTTTCCCGATACATGGTCATCAGCGTGGCGGCGCACTGGGCGCAGAGCGCGAAGAACACCATCACCGAGAAGGCGACCGGCAAGGTAAACAAGGGCCGACCATCCGGCCAGGTGGCCATACGCAGTGTTTCGCGCAGCGAGTCCGAGGTCTCGTCCTCGTCTGAACCCAAGTTAAACAAGGTGCCCAGCGTGGCCACGATAATTTCGCGCGCGGGGAAGCTGGCAATCGCCGCCGTGGCGATGCGCCAATCCCAACCCAGCGGGCGGAACACCGGCTCGATGGCATGGCCCACCTGACCCAGCACACTACCGCGCAGGTAAGCCCCCGCCTCGGCCTCGTCCAGCTTCACCAGTTCTTCTTCCAATACGGCAGCGTCCGTCACCCGTGACTCCACCTCCGCCCGCTTCGCTTCAAAGTCCGCCCCGATCGCCTCTGGCCTGGGGAAATACGCGAGCGCCCACACCACCACGCTCACCGCAAAGATAAGGGTGCCCGCGCGCATGAGGAACTCGCGTCCTTCGCGATAAACCTTCCGCGCCACCGTGCCCGCTTGCGGCACTTTGTACGATGGCATCTCCAGCAGCAGCGGAGGCGTCGGTCCACGCAGCACGGTCTTCTTCAACACCCACGCCGTCGGCGCAGCCACGGCCACGCCTACGAAGTACATGGCGAACAACGTCACCCCTTGCAGCCCCAACACCCCCAACACGGGCCGGTCGGGAACAAAGGCGGATATCATTATCACGTACACCGGCAGGCGCGCCGAGCAGCTCATCAAAGGGGCCACCATGATCGTGGTCATGCGATCGCGGTAGTCGCCTATGGTACGGGTAGCCATCAGCCCTGGCACGGCACAGGCGAAACTAGTGAGCATGGGGATGAAGGCCTGTCCGCTGAGGCCGCACCAACTGAGGAGCTTGTCCATAAGGAACGCCGCGCGCGCCATATAGCCGCAGTCTTCAAGCAGGGCGATGAAGAAGGAGAGCAGTAGTATCTGGGGCAGGAAGATAATCACCCCCCCTACGCCAGCAATCATGCCATCTACCACCAAGCTCTTGAGCATTCCATCGGGCATGATGCCGCTGACGTAGTCGCCCAGCGCCGCGACCGCACCATCGATAAAGTCCATCGCGGGCGCAGCCCACGAGTAGATGCTCTGGAAGAACAGCATCATCATCACAAGGAATATGACCGACCCGAATACGCGATGCGTTAGAACATCGTCAAGCTGCTCCGAGCGTGGGCGTACCCGCTGCTCCGGGCGCGACACGCAGGTGTCCAGCACGCTGCGCGCCCACGCATACCGCGCGTTCGCCTCCAGCGTAGCCGGGTTACCGTCCTTCCCCCACGCACCTTTGCGAATTGCCCGCAGCCGCGCCGCAAAATCCGGCCCAAGCTGGCGCGTCAGCCGCTTCTCTGCCTCGCCATTTTCATCCACCAGCAGGCGGACCACTTCCAGCAACGGCACCGGGCGGCTCAGTGCGGCCTCATGCTTTCCCAGTTCCTCACTCAATTCACGAATCGCCGAATGCTCCGAATCAGGGAAGCGCACCTTCGGAACCACGGGGGGAATGTCGCCCTTGCACAGCCGCTCGAAGCGCACCCGCAGCGTGTCTATCCCCTTGCCCGTCGCCGCGCATGTCGGTACCACGGGAACACCGAGCGCTTCCGATAGCGCGTCCGCGTCCACCTTAATCTGGCGACGCCGCGCCACGTCCGTCATGTTCAAGGCAATGAGGGTCGGCAGCTCAAGCTCGATCAATTGCGACAGGAAGTACAGGTTGCGCTCAAGGTTCGACGCATCCACCACCACCAGCATCCCATCCACCGGCTCTTCTTCGCGCCGCCGCCCAAGCAGCACATCGGTCACAATGATTTCATCCGGCGAACGCGCCGCCAGCGAATACGCCCCCGGCAAGTCCACCAGCCGCGCCGTCCCCCCCTTCATCCGCACCTCGCCATACTTGCGCGCCACGGTCACCCCGGCATAGTTCGCCGTAGTCTGGCTGAGGCCGGTAAGGGCGTTGAAGATTGCCGTCTTTCCCACGTTGGGGTTGCCCAGCAGGGCGATGGTGGGCATCATGACGCGTCCTCCACCTGCACGAGCGCCGCTTCCTGAAGTCGCAACATCAGGTTAAAGCCCCGCACATGGACCTCGATAGGATCACCCAACGGCGCGCTGCGCAGGACCTCGATGTCCGCGCCTGGGCTTACGCCCATTTCGAGCATTCGTTGTTGAATCTGGCCGGCTCCCGATATGGATACCACCCTGCTGCGCTCGCCCCGGCGCAGGTCCGCCAAGGTGCGTTTGGATACGGATACTGCCAACGTTTCTGTTCCTCATTAATATGGCGCAAGGGTCACGCTATGGGGCTTTGTAGAATGCCTTCAGTATAACCAAAGAGACAGGGGTTAAGCTAGCTTTACAGCCGCCATCGGTGACATCTATTGAAGGCAATCCCTGTATCTGTGAGTATAAGCACCCAGTTCCATTCCGAAATTCTCCCACGTTCTGAATCCATGTAACCTGTCCATTCTGGTATCCCCATGCATGTAGTCAGTGCCCCAGATTCTTTCAAGGAGGCTTGCAGCGCGCACGCTGCCGCGTGTGCCATTGCCGCTGGCTGGCGCTCTGTTCGCCCGGCGGACAGCATCGACTTGGCCCCGATGGCGGATGGCGGCGAGGGCACGGTGAATGCAGTGATGGCGGCGCTGGGCTTGTCTCCTTGTGAGGTTGGCGTGACGGGTCCGCTGGGTGCGCCGGTGAGGGCGCACTATGCCTATGACTCCGCACAGCAACTGGCGGTGATTGAAATGGCAGCGGCCTCGGGGCTGACATTAATAGCGCCTGATGAACTGAATCCCCTGTTGACCTCGACGCGGGGAACGGGCGAGCTGATCGTCCATGCGCTTGCACAAGGGGCTCGGCGAATCATCGTGGGATTGGGGGGCAGCGCGACGAACGATGGCGGGGCAGGGACAGCGGGAGCGCTAGGTGTGAGATTGCTGGATGCAGAGGGAATGCTGCTGCCACCGGGTGGCGCCACTCTATCCCGGCTTACGCGGATTGACACCTCACAATTAGACACCCGCCTGTCGATGTGCGAGGTGCTGCTTGCCTGCGATGTGGACAATCCGCTATGCGGACCAAAGGGTGCATCCGCCGTGTATGGTCCGCAGAAAGGGGCAACGTCGGCAATGGTGGCGGAACTGGACGCTGCGCTTGCGCACTATGCCCATGTTATCGAGCGGGACTTGGGACTGCATGTGCGCGATATCCACGGCGCGGGCGCAGCAGGCGGACTGGCGGCAGGGTTACTCGCCTTTGCCGGGGCGCGTATTCAGCCCGGCGTAAAGGTGGTGGCAGAAGCGATTGGGCTGGAGGAGCGGATAGCGCGCGCGGATCTGGTGATTACAGGCGAGGGCCGCTTCGACGCGCAATCGGCCCACGGCAAAACCCCCGCAGGCGTTGCCGCCATCGCGCGACAGCACGGGGTACCCGTGGTGGTACTGGCAGGAAGTGTGCAAACGGCGCCGGGATTGCTGGAGGAAATGGGCATTGAACAAGCGTTGGCGATTAGCCCAACCGGAATGCCGCTGGCTCAAGCTTTGCCGCTGACAGCGCACTTCCTTCAGGAAGCAGGGGCACAGCTGGCTGCTACACGCTGAACGCGTCGAGAATTCTATCCGGGCGCAGCGCATCTTCGGGTGCGCCGGAGAAGCGCAGGGTACGGTTGATACTGGTGACCGCCGTGGCAGTTTCTTTGACCAGCTTCAAGTCGTGGTGTACCCAGAGTACGGTGGCCCCGGCCTTGTGCAGCACGCGCACCTCATTGAGGATGAGTTCTGCGCCATTGCGGTCCACGCTGGACAGCGGCTCGTCGAGAATCAACAACGACGGCTGGGGTAACAGGGCCTGTGCAAAGAGCAGGCGCTGGCGCTCGCCGCCGGACAACTGCCCCACAAGGCGATGCTCCTTGCCTTGCAGGCCAAGTTTTTCCAGCACCTCGTAGGCGCGCGTGCGCAGTGCGGGCGACATGCCCAAAAATGCAGGGCGTTTCTGGCAGGAGAGCGCAATGAAGTCTTTTACGGAAATCGGCAGGGTGGGGTCCATGTCGAGGCGTTGCGGCACATAGCCAATGACACGCGGGCCATTCCATGCAATCTCGATGCGGCCCTCGTGCGGCATCTGCCCCAGCAGGCTGCGCAGCAGCGAGGTCTTACCGCCACCGTTGGGACCCACGATGCAGTGCAACGCGCCCGGACCCACGTTGAAGCTGACCTCTTCGAGAATGTTGTTGCCGCCCAACGAGAGGGACAGATTCTTCAAGGTAATGCGTGGCCCAGCCACGGATTGTGCGGCGGGAGATAGTTTTTCTTTTGTGGCGGTAGCAGGCATGAGGAACTAGATCATCCCTACCGGCAGCACACGCAGCAGCTCGTCCAGCGTGGTGATGCCTTTCTGCGCCTTTAGCAGGCCGTCGTCCTGCAACGTTTCCATGCCATTGGCGCAGGCCCGGTCTTGCAACTTGGTGGTAGTGGGCCGCGTGAGGATGTATTCCGCGATCTCGTCGGTCACCTGGAAAAGCTCGCCGATGCTGGCGCGACCCCGGTAGCCAATGCCCTGGCAAAGCGCACAGCCCGTTCCGCGATAGAACTTCTTCTTGGACTTGGCCACGCCAAAGTGCTCCAACTGCACGGCGGGCGGCGCGTAGGGGCGGGTGCAGTCTGGGCAATTCAGTCGCACCAACCGCTGGGCCATCGCCGCCGTAACCGCCGAGGCCACGAGGAAAGGCTCGATGCCCATGTCCACCAGACGCGTGAACACGCCGGAGGCCGTGCCGCTGTGGATGGTGCTGATGACCAAGTGGCCCGTCAGCCCCGCGCGAATGGCGATGGTCGCCGTTTCCGCGTCGCGCACTTCACCGACCATGATGACCTCGGGGTCTTGCCGAAGGATGGCGCGCAGCGCACCGGCAAAATCGAACTCGACCGCAGGGTTCACTTGAATCTGCGAGATGTGGTCCATGGTGTACTCGACCGGGTCTTCGACCGTGACGATGTTCCGGGTGCTGCGGTCGAGACGCATCATCTCCTGCAAGATGGAGTAGATGGTGGTGGTCTTGCCGCTCGAACTGGGGCCCGTGAGCAGGATGCAGCCTTGGGTACGCAGCGCCAAATCGCGCAGGGACTGGACCACGTGCGGCTGGAATCCCAGGCTGTCCAGCGGGAAGAGGCTTTGCGTGTCGCCCAGCAGGCGGATAACGGTCTTCTCCCCCTTCACCGTGGGCACCGTGCTCACGCGCATGGGCCGACCGCAGGA
>JBIKMR010000247.1:0-6591 GCA_044359155.1 Candidatus Hydrogenedentales bacterium
GCGGGTGCGGGTGCGGGCAACGGCTTCGGCCCAGCCGGTGAGGGCGGCTTGGCGCTGGTCTTCGGTCCATTGAGGGTCGAACTGGCGGTCGAGTTTCCAGGCGTTTCTGATGTCGTCTGGGGAGGCCCAGAATTTTGTGGCTAGCCCGGCGAGGAAGGCAGCACCGAGGGCGGTGGTTTCGAGGGTTTTGCCACGCAGTACGGGGACGCCGAGGACGTTGGCTTGGTGTTGCATGAGGAGGTTGTTTGCGCAGGCTCCGCCGTCTACGCGGAGTTCGGTGATGGGTTGGCCGAGATCTTCTTGCATGGCGCGGGCGACGTCTGCGCTTTGAAAGGCGATGGATTCGAGTGCGGCGCGGACGAGGTGGGCGCGGCCTGATCCGCGCGTGAGGCCGGTGATGGTGCCGCGTGCGCGCATGTCCCACCAGGGGGCACCGAGGCCGGTGAAGGCGGGGACGACGTAGACGCCGCCGGAGTCGGGGACTTCGGAGGCGAGGGCTTCGCTTTCTGCGGCGCTGCCCACGAGGCGGAGTTCGTCGCGCAGCCATTGGATGACGGCGCCGCCGATGAAGACGCTGCCTTCGAGGGCGTAGGTGATTTCTCCGTTGAGGCCCCATGCGATGGTGGTGAGGAGGCCGTGCTTGGAGGGGGTGGCGCGTGCGCCGGTGTTCACCAACAGGAAGCAGCCGGTGCCGTAGGTGTTTTTTCCTTCGCCGGGCTGGTGTGCGGCCTGGCCGAAGAGGGCGCTTTGCTGGTCGCCCGCCATGGCGGCAACCGGGATGCTGCCACCGAGGGCGGTGGTTTCGCCGTAGACCATGCTGGTGGGGAGGACTTCGGGCAGGAGGGATTCGGGCACGCCGAGGGCTTCGAGGAGGACGGGGTCCCAGCGCTTCTCGTGGATGTTGAACATCATGGTGCGGGAGGCGTTGGAGTAGTCGGTGGCGTGGCGTCCGGTGAGCTTGAAAAGGAGCCAGGAATCCATGGTGCCAAAGCAGATTTCGCCACGCTCGGCGCGCGCCCGCACGCCGGGCACGTTGTCGAGAATCCATTTCACCTTGGTGCCGGAGAAGTAGGCGTCTACGACGAGGCCGGTGCGGGCGCGGATGTCGTCTGCCAGGCCGCGTGCATTGAGTTCTTCGCAGATGTCGGTGGTGCGGCGGCATTGCCAGACGATGGCGTTGAAGACGGGTTCGCCGGTGGCGCGGTCCCAGAGCACGGTGGTTTCGCGTTGGTTGGTGATGCCGATGGCGGCGATGTCGTCGGGGTGCGCGCCTGCCTTGGCGATTGCATCGCGGGCGGTGCCGAGTTGGGCGTCCCATATTTCGGTGGCGTCGTGCTCAACCCAGCCGGGCTGGGGATAGATTTGGCGGAACTCGCGCTGCGCCACGGCGACGATGTTGGTGTCGTGGTCGAACACGAGGGTGCGGGAACTGGTGGTTCCTTGGTCGAAGGCGAGGATGTAGCGTGGCATGGCGTGGTCTCCGGGTGGAGACATTGTAGGGAGATTTCACGGGGATTTCGACGAGTGACCTGGGAGCGCAGCGCTACTGCGCTGCCAAGCACGCAGCACCTGCGCCACAACGGCGATGAGGTTGATGCTGCGGAGGCTGCATGGCGGTAGCCATGCGCTCCCATTTGACCAAAACAAATGCGGCCCGGCGCTTGGCGCCGGGCCGCATTGAAGTAAGGCTGACTACTGAAGGACGACGTCGCCGCTTTCGCCGGTGCGGATGCGGATCGCTTCCTCGATGTTGGAGACGAATATCTTGCCGTCGCCGATGCGGCCTGTGGAGGCGGCCTTGGCGATGGCCTCGATGGCGGGCTTGCACAATTCGTCGGGCACGACGATTTCGAGCTTCACTTTGGGGAGGAACTCGACGACGTATTCTGCGCCGCGATACTGCTCCTTGTGTCCCTTCTGCCTGCCGAAGCCCTTGACCTCGGTTACGGTGAGGCCTTGGACGCCGACGGCGGAGAGGGCTTCTTTTACTTCATCGAGCTTGAAGGGCTTGATGATGGCTTCGATCTTTTTCATGGGTGGTTCTCCTGTATCTGGGATGGTTATAGCACGTTTGGGGCCTAGATTACGTATCCCTCTTCGCCGTGCTGGGAGGTGTCGAGTCCTTCTTCTTCGTCGTTGGGGTCCACACGCAGGCCAATGGTGAGGTCAATGGCTTTGAGCGTAACGATGGAAACCACGCCGGAGAGGACAATGGTAACGCCTATGCCGAGGGCTTGTGCCGCCAGTTGCCCGGCCATGCTGGTGATGCCGACGCCGAAGCCGGTGCCGCCCCAGGATTGCTGGCAGGCGACGCCGACGAGGAGGGTGCCGAGGATGCCGCCGATGCCGTGGACGCCGAAGGCGTCGAGCGTGTCGTCGTAGCCGAGGGCGTGTTTCATTTTGGTGGCGGCGAGGTAGCAGGCGGCGCTGGAGACTGCTCCGATGAGGATGGCTCCGGGCACGCCGGTGGTGCCTGCGGCGGGGGTGACGGCGGCTAACCCGGCGACGGCGCCGGTGATGATGCCGAGGGCGCTGGGCTTGCCGAGCTTCACCCATTCGATGAGCATCCAGACTAGGGCGGCGACGGCGCCTGCGGTGTGGGTTACCAGCATGGCGTAGCCCGCGCTTGGGCTTGCAGCCAGGGCGCTGCCAGCGTTGAACCCGAACCAGCCGACCCACAACATTCCAGCGCCGGTGACGGCCATGGTGAGGTTGTGCGGGGGCATGGGGCGCTCGGGAAAGCCATGGCGCTTGCCCACCATGATGCAGGCGACGAGCGCGGCGATGCCTGCGTTGGTATGCACCACGATGCCGCCTGCGAAGTCGAGCACGCCCCAGTCAAAGAACAGGCCGCCGGGGCCTGCCCACGTCATGTGGGCGACGGGCAGGTAGGAGAAGGTCATCCACACGGCGGTGAAGATGAGGACGGCGGAGAACTTCATGCGCTCGGCGAAAGCCCCCACGATGAGGGCGGGGGTGATGATGGCGAAGGTGAGCTGGTAGACCACGAAGACGGATTCGGGAATCGTTCCAACGATGCTCGTGCGGGTTACGCCCATGAGCATGAGTTTTTCGAGGGGGTTGCCAATGAGGGCGTGCAGGCCGACCTGGCCTGCGGCCATGCCGGAGGTGGCGAAGGTGGCGGAGTAGCCGTAGGCAATCCACAGCACGGTGGCCAAGGAGGTGATGGCGAAGCATTGCATCAATACGGAGAGCACGTTCTTGCGGCGCACGAGCCCGGCGTAGAACAGGGAGAGGCCCGGTATGGTCATGAAAAGGACCAGCGCCGTGGCTGTCAGCATCCAGGCGGTATCGCCGGAGTCCGGGGTTGGCGGCGGGACCGCCGGGTCTTGGGCGAGCGCAGGCAGGCTTACAGCCAGCCATGCCGCCGCGCCCCACAAAGGTGCCCTTTGCAGGTTCGTCATGATAATTCTCCCTCCACATGGCCGTACAGACACACTCCGCCCCATGCGGATTGCGTGACGCCCCCAAGCCATATGCCTTCTTGCCCAAGGATTGGCTTGCGGGGGGAGTATGCCGGAGAAAGGCGGGGAAGGAAAAGTGGGCGCTAGGCCAAGGTGGTGGCTATTTCTTCGAGCACGGCGAGGCCTTCTTCGAGGGCGGGTTGGGTGATGCAGAGGGGGGGGCAAATCTTCACCGCTCCTCCTCCCACGCCGACGGGGGCGAAGAGCAGCAGGCCCTGCTTGACGGCGGCCCAGATCATTTCCCAGGCGCGGTCGGGGTCTGGGGTGGTGGTGCCGGGGTGGGTCCATTGCAAGGCACCGACGAGGCCAACGGCGGTGGAGCGGCCGATGCGCCCGCCGGATGCGCGGGCTATCGCGGCGCAGCCTGCCTGAAGCACGGGGGCAAGGGCGGCTGTGTTCTCGATAAGGCCTTCACTGCGGATGATGCGGAGGTTGGCGAGAGTGGCGGCAGCGCAGATGGGATTGGCGGAGTGGGTGCTGGTCATTTCGCCGGGGCCGTAGAGGTCCATGATCTCTGGGCGACCTAGCACGGCGGAGAGGGGCATTCCTCCGGAGAGGCCTTTGCCGCAGGCGACAAGATCGGGGATGATGCCGAGGTGCTCGAAGCCGAAAGCGCGGCCCGTGCGACCGAAGCCTGCTTGTACTTCGTCGAGTATCAGCAGCGCATCGTGTCGCGTACACCATGCGCGCAGGGCTTGGGCGAAGTCTGCCGGGAGCAGGTCGGCGTTGCAGCCTTGGAAGGTTTCGCTAATGACGCCGCAGACGCGGTCGGGCGATACGCCCTTGGCGGCGAGGGCGGATTCGAAGGCGGCGAAAGATGTGTCGGGTTGGCGGAATCCATCGGGGAATGGGACGTGAACAAAGGCGGGGCAGCAATCGCCCAGCCAGCCCTTCAGCCCCGGTATGCCGCCTGCCAGTTGCGCGCCCATGGTACGCCCGTGGAAGGCGTGGTCGAAACTGATGAGGACATTCTTTGCCGCACCGCCAGCGGCCATGCCGTGGGTGCGGGCCAGCTTGATGCAGCATTCGGTGGCTTCTGCGCCGGTGGTGAGTGGGAAGACCTTGCACAGTTCGGGCGGGGCGAAAGAGGCGATGGCCTCCTCGAGTTCCAGCCTGATCTCCGTGGGAAAACAGTAGGCGTGGTGCAGGCTGCGCTGGGCGGTTTCGACAATGGCGGCGGCAATCTCGGGGCGGCCATGGCCAGCGCTGGTGACCAGCACGCCGCTGGAGAAATCGAGCCACTGGTTACCCCAGGCGTCGAACACGTGCACGCCGGATGCCCGGTGCCACACCACGGGCGGCTGGCCCCCCATGCTGCGGGGTTCGGTGTCGCGCATACGCAGCAGGTGCGGCAGGGATTCTGGCACGGGCAGCGGGGTGACCATACGCCGGTTGGCGGTATGCACGGGGGTGGTGGGCTGGGGTTCCAGCGGAAAACTCTTGCCTGCCATGGGGGCCTCCGAAAGTGGGGAGTGAAGTAAGGTTAAGATAGCGCATTGCGGGCGCGGCGTGCATCGCATTACTTCCAGTAAGAAATACGGACATGGTCTTAATTCGCAACGCGATCGATTCAATTTGAAACAATTCTCGTGAATGTTCTGAAGTTCTCGCTTGTTTTCGTTGGCACGCTTCTCGCGATATGTGGGCAGCAGAACCCTGCATACATCAAGGAGAGGGAAAACATGAGGCTCGATAAACTGACGATCAAGGCGCAGGAAGCGCTGGCCGAGGCGATGGGCGTTGCATCAGACGCTGGGCACCCGGAGATTTTCGGGGCGCACCTGTTGGCCGCGCTGCTTGAACAGGAGCAGGGCGCGGTGGGTTCCATCATCCAGCGCATCGGCGGGCAGCCGACTGCCGTGGCGGCCGAAGCGCGCCGTGCGCTTGAGGGCTTGGCCCGCGTAACTGGTGGCGGGCAGCCGGGTCTGGGCCGCGAGGGACAGGCGATTCTCGATGCGGGCTGGAAGATTGCCCAAGGGCTGAAAGACGAATACCTGAGCACGGAGCATGTGCTGCTGGGCATCATTGAAGAAGGCAAGGGCCGCGCTGCCGAAGTGCTGAAGCGCCACGGCGTAACCAAAGATGCCGTGATGAAGGCGCTCAAGGAGATACGCGGTTCGCAGCGGGTGACCGATCCGAACGCCGAAACCACCTATGACGCGCTGGAGAAATACAGCCGCGACCTGACGCAGCTTGCCCGCGCGGGCAAGCTGGACCCCGTGATTGGGCGCGACGAAGAAGTTCGCCGCGTCATTCAGGTGCTGAACCGCCGCACCAAGAACAACCCCGTGTTGATTGGCGAACCCGGCGTGGGCAAGACCGCGATTGTGGAAGGGCTCGCGCAGCGCATCGTTTCGGGCGACGTGCCCGAGAGCCTGAAGAACAAGCGCGTAGCCACGCTGGACTTGTCGTCCATGCTGGCGGGCGCGAAGTTTCGCGGCGAATTCGAGGAGCGGCTGAAGGCCGTGCTCAACGCCGTGACCGAGGCGCAGGGCGGCATCATCTTGTTCATCGACGAGATGCACACCCTCGTGGGCGCGGGTGCAAGCGAGGGCGCGCTCGACGCGAGCAACATGCTGAAACCTGCGCTTGCGCGCGGCGAGTTGCACTGCATCGGCGCGACCACGCTGGACGAATACAAGAAGCATGTGGAAAAAGACGCCGCGCTCGAGCGCCGCTTCCAGCCGGTGTATGTGAACGAGCCGGACGTGGAAAGCACCATCGCCATATTGCGCGGGCTGAAAGAGAAATACGAAGTGCACCACGGCGTGCGGATTCAGGATGCCGCGCTGGTGGCCGCCGCCACGTTGAGCCACCGTTACATTGCGGACCGCTTCCTGCCGGACAAAGCCATCGACCTGATCGACGAGGCCGCGTCGCGCCTGCGCATCGAGATTGAGAGTATGCCCTATGAGATCGACGTGCTCGACCGGCGCATCCGCCAGTTGGAGATTGAGCACCTTGCCCTGAAGAAGGAGAAGGACAAGCTCGGCGTGGAACGGCGCGAGACGATACAGAAAGATCTGGGCAACCTGCGCGAAGAGATGAACGCGAAGTCTGCCCAGTGGAAGGCCGAGAAGGAAGTACTGGCGGCGATTCGCGCGGC
>JBIKMR010000037.1:0-22057 GCA_044359155.1 Candidatus Hydrogenedentales bacterium
CAATCAAGATGAGAATCGGTAAGTTGCATCATGCACATTAGACTTACCTATAAGTAACATGGTTTCAATTTTTGGTTTTGGGATAGCCTCTACCATGTTTCACGGCGTTCAAGAGAAATTCCATTTTGATCTCCAATATGCTCGATTGCTTGAATAAGTTCGATATACTCGTGCTTGGTTTTCATTCGAGCATATCTTGCGTTAAAAGTATGAAAATCATTTTCTGTAATGTAAGGACGGATTATTGTAACATTTTGTGTGTAATAAGTATAAATTAAATTTTGCTGGTTTACTATAGCGGATTGAACCGATATACAGGATACGCAAAAACACATTATAGCGAGAGATATAAACCGCACAATGCGGCGGCGCTTGTTATATCTAAGTATAATAGATCTAGAGGAATGCGAATCAGTATCGTTTGCTTTAGGACGCAATAACCATGGCAATAAAGACTTGCGAAAATAGAAAGCTAAAGGAAGAGATATTGGTATTGCAGCTAAAAATCCTGAAAAGAGTAAAAGGATCATTAGGCTCGAAAGCTCGTGGTGCCCCATAGCGGCATCCGAATAGACTTTGTCTCGAATGCTTTCGAGGCCTAATGTTGCAGCAGACAATAAGAACCGAGCTGCTGATCCTGCTGGAGGCTGCAGCAAAGACCACAGTCCACTTCCCAGTGCTCCTACGAGAATCATCCCCAATAAAGCAAGACTCCGCTTTAACATCATAGTTCCTTAATATTAATAAATTGCATTTGAAATCAACGATATACGATTTTTGAATCCGGACTTCGTCAACAGCGTTTGGGACTATACAAGAATGTCGTTTAATAATAAATAGCGAACTTTCAGTAGGGGGGATGTTCTCAGCGCCCGCTATGAGTTGGAGCTTGGGGCTAGGCGAGTTGCGGGTAGGCGTTCTACCGTTCGCTCGTTGCGACGGAGACCCTGGTGAAGAGTATGGAAAGAGGAGACCTGTCGGCCGGAACCCCGCGATGCTCGGGGCCTCGAAGACTCGGGCGGTGGCCCGGTCGGAGACCACGCCACAAAAGTCTATCTATTTTGTGGACTTATTCACCACTCTTGCCACGTACCACTCCCAGAGGGGTGGATAGAGGCGGGTGAGGAGTAGGGCGAGTTTTGTTTCGGTGCCGACCGTGATGTTGTTTTGGCCTTTGGCGATGCCGTCTACGCAGGCCTTGGCTACCACTTCGGCGGTGAAGAGCTTGCTGCCGGATAGGAGGGTTTTGCATTCGGGGGGATAGAGGAGGATTTCCTGCTGGTATCCGGGGGTGTCTGTGTCTGGGGGGAGGAGGAGGTGGATGCGCACGCCTTGGTTGCGGTATTCGTGGCGGAGGGTGTGAGCAAGGTGGTTGAGGGCGGCCTTGGTTGCACCGTAAAGGGAGAAGCCGAAGATGGAGAGGCTGCCTGCTGGGCTGGAGGTGATGGCGGCGAAGCCTTTGCTTTGGAGCAGGTGGGGCAGCGCGTGGTGGAGGGTGTAGATGGTGCCCTTGATGTTGGTGTCGAGTTGGCGGTCGGCGTCTTCCAGGGTGATTTTATGGAAGTATCCGGGGTGGCAGTAGCCGGAGTTGGCGATGACGCCGTCGAGGCCGCCGAGGTCTTGTGCGGCTTGGGCGATGGTGTGGGCGAGTGCGTGTTTGTCGGTTACGTCGCAGGAGTAGGGGCGGGCCTGGCCGCCCGCGGCGGTGCATTGGTCGCAGGCTGCGTTGAGACGGGTGGGATCACGGGCGATGAGGGCCAGGTGTGCGCCGCGTTGGGCGAGTTCCAGGGCGAGGGCTAGGCCGATGCCTGCGGAGCCGCCGGTGATGAGGATTCGTTTGGCTTGGAAGTTCATGCTGGAGAGGGTTGCATGGTTGGAATGCGGGGTGCAAGGGAGTTTGTGGGTATCCCCCTCACCACCTTCGCTAAAGCTACGACGGACAGTCCCGAATCTCTTCCTTCGATGCAGGACTTAGAGGACTTTATTTGTTACTTCCCCCGAGGCAAAGAAAGCGTGCGAAAGCAAAAAATGCGACAGACCCGCAACAAGAGATTGTTGCGGGCCTGATACTTGTTACTGATAAAGACTAACGGGGCAGGGCCTTCTTCTTGTCTCGGCGGAACACTTCGTCCACAAGGCCGTATTCTTTTGCTTCATCCGCGCCCATGAAGAAGTCACGGTCGGAGTCGCGCTGGATAGCCTCGGGGGTCTGGCCGGTATGGCGCACCATGATCTCGTCGATCATCTCGCTGATGCGCAGCATCTCGCGAGCCTGAATCTCGATGTCAGATGCCTGCCCCGACACACCGCCCATCACCTGGTGGAGCATGAAGCGGGAGTAGGGGAGGGCCATGCGCTTGCCCTTGGTGCCTGCCGCCATCAACACGGCACCCATGCTGGCCGCCTGCCCAAGGCAGATGGTGGCAATGTCGGGGCGTACCAGCTGCATGGTGTCGTAAATGGCCATGCCCGCCGTCACGCTGCCGCCAGGCGAGTTGATGTAGATGTTGATGTCCTTGTCCGGGTCTTCCGACTCGAGGAACAGCAACTGCGCAATGATGTAATTGGCGACGTAGTCGTCAATAGGCATACCCAGAAAGATAATGCGGTCAGCCAGCAGGCGCGAATAGATGTCGTAGGGGCGCTCGCCGCGCGAGGTCTGCTCGTAGATGGTGACATTGCGGGGGGCAACCGGCGGCAAATCCGACGGCGGCATCATCCCGGCAGGCAATCCTTCAAGCCAATTACGCTTCATCCGTGTCCTCATCCTCTTTGTCCAGCTCATCCTGCGACACGACCACATCCTTGATTTCGGATGCATTCAGCACAATCTGGAGCGCCTTGCGGCGGTAGATGCGGCCTTCGTAGTCCGAGCGTTGTTCGTCTCCCTGAAGGAAACGCTGGATGGCATCCATATTCATCCCGGTGCGCTGCATTATTGCGTGGGCTTCCTCGGCGAAGTCATGCTCGGTGACCTTGATGCCTTCCTTGACGCCGATCTCGTTGATGGCGACGAAGGCTTTAATCTGGTCAATAGCTACCTGGCGGGCTTCTTCCAGCAACTGGGCATCGCGCGCCTGCACTTCTGAAGGGGGAACGCGCAACTGCACAAGACGGCGCACTTCCTGGCGGTAGTATTCGTTCGCGCTGGAAGCGATCAGCGATTCGGGAATCTCGAAGGTGCTGGCATCGGTGATCAGCTTGAGAATGCGGTTCTCGGCAATGCGCTGGCTCTGGCTGCTTGCGCCCGCGCGCAGGTCGCCCGACACCTTCTCGCGCATCGCGGCAAGGTCGTCGTAGCCAACTTCCTTGGCGAAGTCGTCGTTCAACTCGGGAAGCTGCTTGCGCTTAATCTCGTTGATCTTGATCGAGAACACGGCGGTCTTGCCGGCCACATCCTTGCCGTGGTAATCCTCGGGGAAGGGGACCGTGGCAGTGACTTCCTGCCCGGCCTTCGCGCCAATCAGGGCGGCTTCGAACTCGGGGAAGAAACGCTTCGACCCGATGAAGTAGGTATAGTTTTCGGCGCTGTTGCCCGAGAAGGGCTCGCCGTCAATCAGGCCGGTGAAGTCGATGGTGACCATGTCGCCGTCTTCCGACTTGCCCTTTTCGATGGGCTCGAACACGCCATAGCGCCCGCGCATTTCGTCGATGGCGCTGGCGATGTGCTTCTCGTCGATGTCGAGCACTGGGCGCTCGACCTTCAGGCCGGTGTAGGAACCCAACGTGCAGCGCGGCGCGACTTCGAACTTGAATACAAGCTCGATGTCCGTCTCGTCGCTCTTCGCCAGTGCGTCTTCAACTCCGTCAATATCCGGCAGGCTCAAGGGGCGCAGGCCCTCGTCGTGTACCATCTTCTCGAAGGCTTCGCCCACGAGCTTCTGGAATACGTCGTTGCGCATGGCCTTGCCGAACTTGCTTTGTACCAGCGCCTTGGGGGCCTTGCCCTTGCGGAAGCCCGGTATCTGCGCGTCGCTCTGCAATTCAAGCAGCAGGTCGTCCGCCTTTTTCGCGCGGTTCGCCGCAGGAATTTTTACACCCACTTCGTAGGCGCATTCACCCTTGTATTCCACGGAGAAGCTCGGGTCTTCCACGAAGTCCCAATTGTGCTCGTGCCCGTGGTGATCATCGTGATCGTGGTGATGGTGCCCATGGTCATGATCGTGATCATGGTGGTGCGGTTCGTTTATCTCGTCCCGGGTAGCCACGGCCGTCGCAATGACGTCCGCGTCCTGGTCGCTGGATTCAGAATGCATCTTTTTCGTCACGAATCTACTCCTCGAAAAATGGTGGGCGAGGCGGGAGTTGAACCCGCACACCTGTGTAGGGTACTGGATCCTAAGTCCAGCGCGTCTGCCAATTCCGCCACTCGCCCCAAAATATTGTAACCGGGCTGCGGATTGATTAAACCAAAAAAGAGGGCCGCATTATCAAACACGGCCCTCTTTCCTGGCACAACGCTAGTATGGTGGGCCGTGAGGGTATCGAACCCCCGACCTTGTGATTAAGAGTCACCTGCTCTACCAGCTGAGCTAACGGCCCGAAAAAAAACAAAAAATGGAGCGGGAGACGAGATTTGAACTCGCGACGTCAACCTTGGCAAGGTTGCACTCTACCACTGAGTTACTCCCGCTCAGAACGGCAATAAGTTAACAAATTCAGAATACGCTTGTCAACCGTGTGAGGCACCTTCAAATCAGGGAACTCATAGCGCGCCTGCCCTAGGCATGGCCTTCTTGCGCCACCAGCACCATCCACGACACGCCAAACCGGTCGGCCACCATACCGAAGCGGGGGGAGAAGAAGGTCTGCGACAAGGGCATTTGCACTTGGCCGCCGTCGGACAGGGCAGCGAACAGGCGTTCTGCTTCGTCGGCGCTCTCGGCGTTTATGGTAAGGGAGAAGCCCTGGAAGCTTGGGGCGCTCTTGCAATTCCCGTCCGAAGCCATCAGCTGTGTCGTCCCAATGGTGAAGTTACAGTGCATCACTTTTTCTTCGGTGCCTGGTGCGCAGCCTGCGGGGTCGGGGTTTTCCTTGAATCGCATCAGGGCGGTCACTTCCGCGCCCAGTGCTTCACGGTAAAAGGCGAGGGCCTCGTCGCAGCGGCCATCGAAGAAGAGGTAGGCTTGAACGTTCACGGCATATCTCCTTAATTGGAAGTTGCGTTTCCGGCCAAGTATGAGCGTGCCTGGTTCAGTTGGGCATGGGTGCCCAGCAGCACTAGCACGTCACCCGTCTCCACTTTGAAGTCTGCGCCGGGGTTGGTGTTGGCCTTGCCATTGCGCACCACGGCGATGATGTTTACCCCGGTCGTTCCGCGCAGGTGGCTCTCGCCCAGGGTACGGTTGGCGGCGGGCGATTCATCCCGCACATAGCAGGTCTGGGTGGAGGTTGTACGGAATACTTCTAGCAGTTCTTCCAAGTGTTCGGCGCGCTGGGTTTCCAGCCCGCGCAATACACCGTAGCCCCCGGCGCGTATCGAGGCGATCTGTGCCTGGATCACGTTGTCGGGTATGCCCAGTTCGGTGAGCACCTGCGCGAAGATTTTGATGGAGACCTCGAAGTCGGCTGGCACCACCATGCTAGCGCCCTTCTGGTAGAGGGGCTCGACTTCCCCGGCAAATGGGGTGCGCACAATGATATAGAGATCCTTGCGGCGCGCACGCGCCTGCGCCACGATATGGCGCGTGGCGAGCACGTCGTTGATGCCGATGACCAGCGCGCGCGCCCGGTCCAGCCCGGCCTCTTCGAGGATGCTCATGCGTGCTGCGTCGCCCACGATCACGTGCCCGCCGCACTGGCGCGCTTCCTGTACGAGCGCGGGGTTCATCTCGATAATCTCGAAGGGGATGTGCGTGCTGTTCAGCACACGGGCGAGGTTCGACCCGTTCACGCCAAACCCGATGATGATGACATGGTCCTTGTGCTCGGGAGCATCAGAGGCGGTGGCTGCACCATCGCGCCCCATTAGCCACATGGACATCTTGCCCGACAGCGGAACCAGCACGGCCCCCACCAGCATGGTGCCCACGGAGTAGGGGATGAGAAGGTCGAGTACGACGGAGTCTTCGCCGAAGAGCCCGAGGTTGTCCGCCTCGCGCGCGAGCACATAGCCGAACTCGCTTACCGTGCATAGCCCGAGGCCCACTTGCAGGGAGAGCCTACCTGGCCAGCCAGCAGCCTTCACCGCGCCTGCAGTGATGACGCTCTTTAGTACGAGGGTGAGGGCAATGGCCAGCCCGAGCATCACGGCGTGGTCCATCACCACTTCGAGGCTGACCAACATGCCTAGCGAGATGAAGAAGAGTGCGTTGAACACGTCCCGGAAGGGGCTGATGTCAGCGACCAATTGGTGGCGCAGGTCTGCCTGCGCGAGCAGCAAACCTGCAATGCATGCACCAATGGCCAAGGGCCAGCCGAACAGCTCGGCCACCCATGCCCCGCCGCTGGCCATGAGCACGGCGAACAGGGTCAGCAGCTCGGGCCCGCCGTGGTGCGATATCTGCCGCAAGATGTGCGGCAGCGCAAAGCGCATGACAATGACGATGGCTACCATGCCGCTCAAGCCATAGGCGCTGCGCAGTAGGCCGCTGCTCCAGTCCCCGTCGCCCGCCGTGGCGAAGAGGGGTAGGAGCAACATGAGTATCAGCACGTAGACATCTTGAAGCAGCAGGATGCCGGTGCTGATATTGCCCATGGCCGAGGCGACTTCACGGCGGTCCAGCAAGACCTTAAGGGTGATGGCGGTGGAACTGAGGGAGACAGCCGCACCCAGAAGCCCGGAAGCCACCAGTCCCATCCCCCCCCACAAGTGTGCAACCAGTGCGGCGGGCAGGGCGGTGATGAATAGTTGCAACAGCGTGGCCACCAACAGTCGTGGCCCAGTTTGCAGCAAGGGTTTGGGGGAAAGTTCCAGCCCGATGATGAATAAAAGCAGCACCAAACCCACTTCGGCAAAGGTGGATACCTGGGCGGTATCAATGAAGGCCAGCGAGGACGGGCCAATCATGATCCCGGTAATCAGGTAGCCAATGATCGACGGCGCTTGCAGGTATCGAAACGCCCAAGACACCGCGAGCGCGGTGCCAAACAAAATGGCGACTTGACTGATGAGTTCCGGGGAGTGGTGTTCCAAGGGCGGTCTTCTACTTAGGTTTTCTTTTTCTTAGCAAATGCCGATCGCAACTTTAAGCTACTTCCGCTCCAGCAGGCAGCCTATTCCCATGCCGCCGCCGATGCACATGGCGGCCACGCCGTAGCGTGCGCCACGGCGGTGCATCTCGTGGATAAGGGTGGTGACTATGCGTGCTCCGCTGCAACCGATGGGGTGGCCGAGGGCGATGGCGCCGCCGTTCACGTTGACCAAGGCGGGGTCTATGGCCAAGTCGCGCACCACTGCGAGGGACTGGACGGCGAAGGCTTCGTTCAATTCCCAGAGTTCAATGTCGGCCACGGTCAGGCCGTTCTTTTCCAGCAGCCGCTGCACCGCACCAATCGGGCCCAGGCCCATGGTCTTGGGGCAGCACCCATGCGAACGCACATCGCGCAGGTATACGGCGCGGTCGAGGTTGGCCCCGGCAGGCAGCGCATCGGAAGCGGCAACAATCATGGAGGCCGCGCCATCGTTGATGCCGGAAGCATTGCCTGCCGTCACCGAGCCGTCCTTCTTGAATGCGGGGGACAGGGCGGCGAGTTTCTCTGCCGTGGTCTCCGGGCGTGGATACTCGTCCGTCTCGATGAGCAATTCCTTCTTGCGCTGCTTCACGGTCACGGTGCTCAGCTCATCCTTGAAGCGCCCGGCGGCTATGGCTTCGCCTGCCTTGCGCTGGCTGTCGGCGGCGAAAGCATCCTGCTCTTCCCGGGTGATGCCGTACTGGTCGGCGATGTTCTCCGCCGTGATACCCATGTGAAACTTGTTAAATACATCCGTCAGCCCGTCCGAAGTCAGGCTGTCCACGGCGGTCGTGTCTCCCAGCCGTGCGCCGCCGCGTAGCGTGGGCAGCAGGTAGGGGGCCTGGGTCATGTTTTCTGCACCGCCTGCAAGGATCTTGTTGGCCCGGCCCAACTGAATCGCCTGCCATGCCAAGTCCAGCGACTTCATGCCCGAGCCACAGACCTTGTTCACGGTGAATGCGGGCACGGAAACCGGCACATCGGACCCGAGGGAGATCTGCCGGGCGGGATTCTGCCCCTGCCCCGCCTGCAATACGTTGCCAAAGATGGCCTCGTCTATCTGGTCGGGGGCAATGCCTGCCCGCTGGAACGCGGCGCGCGCCGTGGCCGAGCCCAGCTCCGCCACCGAGGTGCCCGAAAATTGACCGCCCAGCGACCCGATTGGGGTGCGATTGGCGCCAAGAAGCAGAATGTCACGCATGTATAATCTCCTGAAAATCCCTTGCTGGGGCGCAAAGTTTAGCACGGTGGGGAATGGATTGGCATCCCCGCATTTGTTAGGGTAGACACAGCAGCAGAGTGGGCACCATGAATACGAATCGATATCCGAAAGCCTGCGTTATCGGCGCAGGGTCCTCGGGACTTAGCACCATCAAGGCCCTGAAAGATCAGGGCGTTCCCTTCGATTGTTTCGAAGTGAGCGACAATGTGGGCGGGGTGTGGTATTACCAGAACCCCAGCGGCATGTCCGCGTGCTACAAGCACCTGCATATCAACACATCCCGGTGCCGCATGGAATACGAAGACTACCCCATGCCCGCCGAGTGGCCAAACTTTTGTCGGCATGACTATGTTGCCCGTTACTTCAACGACTACTGCGACCACTTTGGGCTGCGCGATAGCATCACCTTCAATACCCGGGTGGAGCACGCGGAGCGTGGGGGAGATGGCCTTTGGACGGTCACCCTGTCCGGAGGCGAGCAGCGGATATATGACGCGCTCATCGTGTGCAACGGCCACCACTGGGATCCTCGCTGGCCCGAGCCTGCTTTCCCCGGCCAGTTCAATGGCAAGCAGATGCATTCGCACGATTACCGCCAGCCCGAAGACTTCGCCGGGCGGCGCGTGGTGATTCTTGGCGTGGGCAACAGCGCCATGGACATCGCCGTCGAGCTTTCCTACACGGCGGAGAAGGTCTACCTGGCCCACCGGCGCGGCACCTATATCGTGCCCAAGTTTGTCTTTGGCCGCGCGCTGGACCAGTGGCGCGTGGACGGCCTGCCTCGCTGGTTCTCCGAGCGCATGATGATGCTCATGCTTCGCGTGCAGGTGGGCAAGGTGGAAAACTTCGGCATCAAGAAGCCCGAGCATTCCCTGCTCCAGGCGCACCCGACCATATCGTCTACCATTCTTGACCGCATCGCGCACGGCGACGTGACACCCAAGGACAACATTGCGTCCCTCGAAGGCGACCGTGTGAAGTTTGCAGACGGCAGCAGCGAGGAAGTAGACACCATCATCTACTGCACGGGGTACAAAGTTTCCTTCCCCTTCTTCGACGAGACTTTCATTTCCGCCAATGACTTGCCGCTCTACCGCCGCATGTTTAAGCCAGAAGTGCCGAACCTTGCGTTCATTGGATTGTATCAACCGCTAGGCGCCATCTTCCCACTGGCGGAACGACAGGGCCGAATCATGGCGGCCTACCTGTCCGGGCAGTATCGCCTGCCCACGCTGCAAGAAATGCAGGCGCAGATGGCTGCCGAGCGGGCGCGCATGTTTGCGCGCTATGTGAAATCCAAGCGGCATACCATGCAGGTGGATTTCGAGAAGTTTATATTGGAGCTTGATGCTGAACTTAAGGCAGGCCGCAAGCGCGCCAAGAGTGGCGGGACAGACCTACCCGTGCCGCCGCGTGCAGACGCGCTGGTTTCTGTTTAATGGGACGGATGCGACGGATGGGAGAACGCAAAATACAGTTTGCCTTTCCCTTAATTTTAGAATCCGCTGAGCCTTGCGAAGCCCCGCGTCTTAGCGGGGTCCCATGAATAATTTCACTACCCTTCAGGAAGCGGGCAGCACCGCCATCGTATACACGCCCCATGCCCAGGCCGTGAGCGCCGCCCTCTTCCACGGCACCGGCTGCGCGCCCCTGAGCAGCGAGGGGCGCGGGCAGGTGTATCGCTTTCCCTGTGGCGATGACTGGGGTGTATTGCGTCGTTGCCAGCGCGGTGGCTTGCCGGGCTTGTTCCTTCAGGATCAATACTTGCTCCGCAACCGCCCGCTGGAAGAGTTTCAGGTCCACGTCGCGCTGCACGAAAAAGGTGTGCCCTGCCCCGAACCGCTCGGCGTGTTGTGGGAAAAGCGCGGCCCGTTGTATCGCGGTGCCTTGGCCACGCGGCTAATCGAGGGGGCCTCGCTGCAAGCATTGCTCTCTGGTGACGTAACCAATTCCCCTTTGGATTCGGCCCTGCACGCGGCGGGCGAGGCTGTGCGCACGCTGCATGAGGTCGGCGGATTACACGCCGACCTGCACCCCGCAAATATTCTGGTGGCGCGGGGGCAGGCATACCTGATAGATTTTGACCGAGCGCGCATCCTCGCCGCCCTGACTCCAGGGCAACGCGCGTCGAACCTGCTCCGGCTTCGCCGGGCCTTCGTCAAGCATGGCTTTGCGCTGCCCCATTTCGACGCGTTCATGCAGGGCTACGGCATCCCGCCGGGGTCGGGCTTCTGGCAAGGGGCGCTGGCTGCTGTGCATGAGGCCGCAGTAAAGCCGAAGAAGCAATAACGCCGACGAACAGGAATTTGGATCGTGGAGACGCTGGAAAGTAGCAAGCCAACTTTCACCCTCACCCGCAAGGGGATGGATCGGGTTTGGCATCGCCCAGACATTGACGCGCAAGACGTGCTCGATGCGCTGGTGGAATCCGGGCAGGAACTCAAGCGCTCGCGCAAGTCCGTTACGCGCCGCGTGGGTCCGGTGGTGGTGAAGTCGAGCAAGGGCGGAATGCTTGGACTCGTGCGCATGAGCACCAGCCGCGCGCGCTATCGGCAGGCATGGCTGGCTGCGCAACACCTCGAGGCCCACGGCGTGGGCATTCCCCGCACCATCGCCTATATAGAGCATGGCGCTCTGGGCCTGTTGTCTTCCAACCATCTGGTATCGGAATTTCTGGAAGGCTATCGAAACTCCGAGCAGCACCTGTTGCGCCTCATACAGACCGGCGCGGGCAAGCTGTCGGTATCGCACTATCTCGCCTCGCTGGCGGACGCGGTGAACCATCTCATCGAAAGCGGTGCCTGCCACCATGATCTTTCCGGCAAGAACATTTTCACCATGGCGGGCGAAGAATTTCTCTTCATCGACCTGGACGACGTTACCATCGGCGAGCCATACACCGATGAGCTTCGGCTGAAGAACCTCGTGCAGTTGTACGACTCGTTCTGCGACGTATTGAGCGATGCAGTGATGGTGCCGTTTATCACGCGAATGCTGCCGCGCGACGTTGACCCGCGCGTGTGGATGCCCAAGGTGCGCAAGGGGCAGCAGCAACGCCGACGCCAGCACGAAGACCGGAACCCCGGGGCACCGCGGCCCTTGCTTCCGAATCAGGAAGCGGGCAAGGCGTCCCATTCCTGAGAGCAAAGGGCAACGTTGTCGGTATCGGTCACTTCGACGCGTACCGCTTCCAAATCTTTCAGGCGCGCCCGCATGGCAGATACGTTTAGGGTGAAGGTTTCCGACACCCCCGGCGGCAGCGAGATGGTTCCAAACCCCGTGAGCGCCGCGCCCAGGTGCTGCCACTCCGCCGGGTAAGTGGGAACTAGGCGGAAGTCTTCCGCACCGGTTTGGCGGGCGTAGACAAACAGGCCGCAGGGGTTTTCCAGTTCCGTTGATGGTGGAGGAACCGGCCACGGAACGTATAGTTGCGCGCTGGCATGGCTGTCATTCGTGAGCGTGAGGGAGACCGCCACAACGGGGCTGCCTGAACGCGCACCGCTACACGTGATGCGGACGGCGGCTTCTTCACGGTAGTAGGCCCAGCCGCCTACTACGCAGACAATCGCCAACACAACAATGCCTATGAAGTGCCGCCGTTCCCACCCGGCGCGAATACGTACGATGGGGAGAATGCCCAGCTTGGCGGCGTATTCCGCGATGGGAAGTTCTATAAAGCCACCGGCATCGCTTGAACGGCGGGCACGCAACAGGGTGTTGTAGGCGGTGATCTCCAAGCGCAGCCGCTCGACCCGCCGCTCAATCTCCTGCTTCGCCATGTTCGCGTCGGCCTCGCGGATGCGCCCTGCGCGGGCACGTTCGTCTATGCGAGCCGATTCGGCAAGGGCAGCTTGCAGCTCCAGCCCCAGCTTTTCAATCAGCCCGTGGTGCGTGCCCACGGTGCGGCGCAGGTAGAAATCCGCTTGGCGCGCGTGGGCTTGGTACATGCGGCTGGTGGCTACGCCGGGGGGCGATTGGCGCAGCAGCTTGCCTGCCTGCTCTCGCCACGAGAGCAGGAGCTGTATGCGTCGCTGGAGGGCTTCCCTATTCACCGAAACCGGCGTGGCGCATGGCCGCCTTCACGAAGGCCCGGAACAGGGGCTGCGGCGTGAGCGGCTTGCTTTTGAACTCGGGGTGGAACTGCGATGCGCAGAACCACGGGTGGTCGCGCAGCTCGACTATCTCGACCAGCCGATGTTCACCCTTGGGGTGTGTGCCGCTGATGATCAAGCCCGCCGCCTCAAGGGGTTCAAGGTAGGCGTTGTTGAATTCATAGCGGTGCCGGTGGCGCTCGTAGATTACGTCTTCGCCGTAGGCCTCGCGCGCAAAGGTGCCGGGGGCCAGCTCGCAACGATAGGCCCCAAGGCGCATGGTGCCGCCCAGGTCCTGAATGCCACGCTGTTCAGACAACAGCGAGATGACCGGATGTGGGGATTCGGGATCGAACTCGGTGCTGTTCGCTCCTTCGAGCTTGGCCACATTCAACGCCAGCTCGATGCAGGCAATCTGCATTCCAAGGCAGATGCCGAAGAAGGGTAGCTTGTTTTCGCGGGCATATTTCACCGCGCGAATCTTGCCAGATATACCGCGCGTGCCAAAGCCGGGGCCCACCAGCAGACCATCGTATCCTGCCAGCAGCGTGGCTGCGGCCGCGTCGGACTCGACGCGCTCGGAATCTATCCAGGTGATCTGGGCCTTGCAGGAATTCGCCACGCCCGCGTGTACGAAAGCCTCATTGATGCTCTTGTAGGCGTCGTCGTGCTCAATGTATTTGCCCACCGCTGCAATCTTCACGGTGTGCTTCGGGTTGCGCAGCCGCTCGACCATGGCTTCCCAGCCGGAAGTGTCGCCCGGCTTTATCTCCATTCCCAACAGCTTCAACACTGTCAGGTCCAGGTCCTGCTCCTTTAGGTTCAGGGGCACGGCATAGAGCGGCGAGATGTCCTGCGCGCCGATGATGGCCTCGTTCGTCACATCGCAGAACATGGCAATCTTGCGTCGCTCTTCCGGTGGCAGCGTGTGCGGACCCGTGCGGCACACAATCACGTTGGGCTGGATGCCAATATCGCGCAGGGCGCGCACGCTGTGCTGCGTGGGTTTCGTCTTTAGTTCGCCTGCGGCCTCGATAAATGGAACCAGCGTCACGTGTATAAAGCAACAGTTGGGCGGTCCCGCATCAAGCCGATACTGGCGCAGGGCCTCAAGAAAGGGCAGGCTCTCGATGTCGCCCACCGTGCCGCCAATTTCGACGATGGCCACGTCTATCGGGTCTTCCGATGCGGCGACCAGCGCGCGGATGCGGCTCTTGATCTCGTCCGTAATGTGGGGGATCACCTGCACGGTCTTGCCCAAAAATTCGCCGCGCCGTTCTTTTTGAATCACGGAGTTGTATATACCGCCGGTGGTGGCGTTGGAATTGCGCGAGAGGTAGGCGTTTGTAAAGCGCTCGTAGTGCCCAAGGTCGAGGTCGGTCTCCGCACCGTCATCGGTCACAAATACTTCGCCGTGCTCGAAGGGGTTCATGGTGCCGGGGTCCACGTTGATGTACGGGTCCAGCTTGAGCATGGCAATGCGCAGCCCGCGCGACTCGAGCAGCAGCCCCAGGCTGGCCGCCACCACGCCCTTCCCTATGGACGAAACCACGCCGCCGGTGACGAACACATACTTCGTCATGATGCTACTACCTTGGACGTTACGGCGTGGCGAGTCATGCAGTCCTTCTCCTTCCGAGAGAGTTCCAAACAGCAACGCCCGGACCGGGTCCGGGGCTAGAGAAGGCGGGGGAGTTCCCGTTAGCTCTAACGGGATGGCAGGTTAGCACAACCGGGGGGAGTGCCGCAAGCAAGCACAGATTGCATGTAAGTATTTATACTGTAATTACTTGTAGAAATGGCGACAGCCGGAGCTGTCGCCGCTATAGGTAAAGTGTAGGTTACCTCAAACCAAAGTACTTTGTCGGTAAATTAGTTTGCCTCGGCCAGCGCGGCTTGGGCCTTGGCGTGGGCGCGTTCTTCGAGTGCCTCGTGGTACTCGCGGCAGGCAGGCTCGACGTCTTCGCGTTTGGGCCAGCGCCCGTGGATCATGTAGTGGGTGAAGAGGCGCAGGTCGCTCATTATGGCGAGCAGGCTGGGGATGAGGATGAGGGTGAGGACAGTGGCGAAGCCTACGCCTGCGGCAATGGACAGCGCCATGGGGATGAGGAACTGGGCCTGCACGTCGCGAGAGGAAAGCAGCGGCCCTAGACCGATCACGGTGGTCACGGAGTTGAGGATGATGGCGCGGAAGCGTCTGCCGCCGCCATTGCGTATGGCGCGCATGACGCCGACGCCGGAGCGCATCTGCTGGTTGATATAGTCGATCAGCACAATCGAGTCGTTCACCACCACCCCTGAAAGCGCCACGATGCCGAAGATGGACATGAGGGAGATGGCGTAGCCGAAGACCATGTGGGCAATGATAGCGCCGATGATGCCAAAGGGCACGGACATCATGATGACCAAGGGTTGCAGGTAGGAGCGGAAAATGGTGGCGATGATCAGGAACATGCCGCCGAGCGCCATCGGGTAGGTGACAGTGAGGCTGCCGAGGGACTCGCGCATCTTCTGCTTTTCGCCCCGCAGCTCGACGCGCATGCCGGGGTGGTCGCGTTCAAGCTGCGCAAAGAAGCCGTCGGAAAGGTCGCCAATGATATCGTCCGCGCTAGCGGTAACGGTGTCGAGCTCGGCGGTAACCGACACGCGGCGCTGGCCATTGGCACGCTGAATCTGGGACAGGCCGGGGCCGTATTCGATGTTGGCCACGGACAGTAGCGGAACTTCGTTGCCCTGTGGCGTGCGAATGCGGGCGCGCTCGAACTCGGCGATCTGCTTGCGCTCGTCTTGCGGGTAGCGCACGCGTACGCGCACGTCGTCGCGTCCGCGTTGCAGGCGCAGCGCCTCTTCACCGAAATACCCCGCGTAGACCTGACGGGCGAGGTCGGCCACGCTCAGGCCCAGCGCGGCGGCCTCGGGCTTTAGGGAGAGCTTGATTTCGTTCTTGCCGTGGCGGGGGTCATGCTGAATCTGGTACACGCCCTTGTAGGTAGCCAGCTTGTCTTTCAATTCATTCGCGGCCGTATAGAGCGTGGGCATGTCGTTGCCTTGCAGCCAGATTTCGATGGGCGCACCGGGCGGGCCAGACTCGAGCCCGATGATGGACAGGGCCTCAACGCCGGGGAAGTTGCCGAATTCCTTTTCCCACTCCGTACGCAGCAGAATGGATTGAAGCTCGCGGTGCTCGGCCTCGAGCAGCTCGACGCGCACGGAGGCGAGGTGGTTGCCGTACTCGGGCTGGTTGTCGGTGATGGTCTGCCCAATCTGCGAGTACACGTTCTTGATGAAGCTGTCACCCTGCTTGGGCTTGATTCGCTCGGCCACCCTGTGGATGGCTTCCTCGAGGCTCTTGGCGCCTTCAGCAGTAACGCTCAAGGGAGTGCCTTCGGAAAATTTAAGCGTGGCGGTCATCACGTCGCTGTCGATTTCCGGCAGCAATTCATAGCGAACCCAGCCATTCCCCATCACGCCGACCATGATCATCAGGAAGGAGATGGCGATGCAGAGGGTGACGTAGCGGAACTCGATGGCGCGCCAGAGGAAGGGGCCGTAGATGTGGTCCGCAAACCATTCAAAGGTTTCGGTGGTGAAGGCATGGAAGCGCTGCCCCGCGCGCTGAAGCCGGTGCTTGCCGTCCACCTTCTTGTTTGGGTCGGGCAGGTGGCTGAGGTGGGCCGGGAACATGAAGAGGGTTTCAATGGTCGATATGATCAGGCAGAGCACCACCACGAAGGGCAGGATGCGGATGAACTTGCCCGCAACGCCGCCCACGAACATGAGCGGCATGAACGCAACAATGGCGGTGCAGATGGCGGCGAGCACGGGCATACCGACTTCCATGACGGCGTCCACGGCAGCCTGTACGCCAGACTTGCCCATCTTGCGGTGCACGTAAACCGCCTCGCCCATCACGGTGGCGTCGTCCACCACGATGCCCAGCACCATGATGAGGCCAAAGAGGGAAATCATGTTGAGCGTCATTCCGAACAGGTACATGAGCACCAGCGCGCCGCAGGCGGCAATCGGCATACCCATGCCCACCCAAAAGCTGAGGCGGATATCCAGGAATAACCACAGCATCAAGAACACCAGCAACAGGCCCTGCAGGCCATCGGACAAGAGCAAGTTGATTCGGTCTTGGAGCGGCTTGGATTGATCGCCCCACACGGTCATGGTCATGCCTGCGGGCAACGTGGGTGCGGTGCGTTCGACATAAGCCTTGGTGGCTTCCGCCACTTCAATCGAGTCCTCGTCGGCGGTCTTTAATACCACGATATTGGCGGCGGGCTTGCCGTTCATGCGCGCAATGATCAGGTCTTCGGTAAAGTCATCGCGGATGTTCGCCACTCGGTCGAGCGTTATGATGTCGCCGTCCGGCTTTGCCAGCACCTGTATCTTGCTGAAGTCCTCGCCGGTATACTTTCGGCCCACCGTGCGCAGGCGAATCTCCTCGCCCTCGGTGCGCACCGTACCGCCCGCCAGGTTCAGGTTGCCACCGCGCACCGCATTGGCAACCTGGGCAAAGGTGAGACCATACTCGCGCAGTCGCTCCTCGGAAACCTCGATGGATATTTCGTACTGGCGCGCCCCGAATATCTGGGCCTTGGATATCTCCGGCAGGCGGCGCAGGTCTTCCTCGACGGTCTCGGCCCATTCCTTGAGCATCCGCTCCGAGCCGTCCTCCGTGGTGAGCGAGACCATGATGACTTCTTCTCGCAGGGTAATCTCTTCGATGATCGGCTGCTCGGCTTCCTCGGGGAAGGTCGATATTGCGTCAACGGCGTTCCGAACCTTCTCCTTCACCTTTTCCAGCGGGTAGTTCTCAAGCACCTCAATCAGCACTGAACCGGAGTTCTCGCCCGAGACCGAGGAATAATCCTTGATGCCCTCGATGCCGTCGATGGCTTCTTCAATCTTCTGGCTGATGCCTTCCTCGACGTCATGCGGGTCGGCACCCGGCCAGATAACCCGCACCTGGATGATGTCGACCGAGAACTCAGGGAAGAGTTCGCGCACCATGTTGGCCGCGCAGATGCCTCCCGCGACCAGCAGGGCGACCGTGAAGAAGTTTGCGAAGACGGTGTTCTTCGCGCAGGCCTCGAATACGGACCTCATGAGGCGGCCACCTCGGGGGAGGGCTTCTCGGCCTGGGCGTCTTCGGCCTTGTCTGCCGTGGTGATTTCAATTAGCGAATTCGGGGACGGGTTGACAAGGCGTGTCGTAATGACCGACTCGCCCGGCTGCACGCCATCGGCAAAGATGGCGGTATCGCCTTGCTGGCGCATCACCTCGACCCGGCGAATTTCGAGTCGGCTCTCCTTGGCAATGTAGATATCGCCGTCGTAGCTGACGGCCCAGCGGGGTACGCTGTAAACGCCCTGCAAAGTGCGGCCCGGAATGTCCACCGAGCAGAACATGCCGTCCACCAGCGGAAGGCGCTCGGCGTCTTGCGAGTGGAACTGATTGCCATCAATCCGTACCACCACGGTAAGGGTGCGCGTCTCGGGGTCAAATGCTTCCACGCGAACCAGTTGGCCTTGCCATACATGGCTGTCGGGGTCTTCACTCCAACGGATGTCGCAGGCAACCGGATTGGGACGGCTGAACCAGGCGTTCTCAGCGGTGGTGTCGGCATCATCGAACTGGAGCCACTGGCGTGCGTCTCGGCTGTCGAGCGGCACGCGTATTTCCAGGGCGGAGTCGTTGGCCAGCATGGCCACCATTGCACCGGGGGCAACCACTTGGCCGACCTCAATGGTCTCGGACTTGACGCGGGCATTGAAAGTGAGGGAAACGCTGGTGCGGGCAAGCTGATTCTTCGCCAGTTCCAGCGCCGCCTTGGCAGCGGCCAGCCCGCCTTCCAACTCGCCAATGCGCTGGGGATAGAGGTCTATCGCGTGGGCCAGTTGGTCGTGGCTGGCCTTGGCCTGATTGCGCGCCATCTCAGAACGTTCCACACCAGCCTGGGTTCCCACTTCGCTGGCGCTGTACAGCTCGCGAAGGCGGTCGTATTCCTTGTTGGAAAGGTCGAGCGTGCCGCGCAGGGTGGCGAGCATGTCGCCGTCCATCACCTGCTGTTTGCGTAGTCCTTCGAGACCGTTCTGCAACTGGGCCACGGTACCCTCGGCCCGCTTCACGGCGGCTTCGTAGTCTGCCGGGTTGATACGGAAAAGCACTTCGCCAGCCGGGATCACTTCGCCCGCCTTCAGGCGCGGGTGAACTTCCACAATCTGACCTGCCACTTCGGGCACCACGGCCACCTGATCGATGGCTTTCACTTCGCCATAGCCGGTCATCAGCACGGGGACGTCTTGCGGTTGCAGGGCAGCAACCTCCACCCGCAGGGCCTTCTCGGAAATCTCGGCTTGCGCCGGGGGCTTGCGCAGTGCAAGCAGGCCAATCATGCCCAGCACCCCACCCCCAAGAATAAGGGCACAAAGAATAAGCATCAAGGTGGCGGCCAGCGGCCTGCGCTGTGCGGTTTCCTCGGTCATGTACTTCTTCTCCTGAAACCTGGGCGCGCGTCCGACCCGGTGGGGGTGGGCTGCGCCTGCTGCCGGTTGGGGCAGGACTGATTAGTTAGGGATACTAATTATTGTGATTTCGATTTGTCAAGGATTTGCCAAAAGTAACCGCGCGGGAATTCGCAGTTATTCCTCGCCGCCATAGAGACCGGCTTCGCGGTATTCCTTGAGCTTGTTGCGCAGGGTGCGCACGGATATGCCCAGCATGTCGGAAGCCTTGGTGCGGTTCTCTTGACAGGCTTCGAGCGTCTTGAGGATCAACTGGCGTTCCGCTTCCTCCACGGTCATCCCGGCGGTGAGCCCGTCGGGGCGCAAGTGCGGGGAGGGATGGGTAAGCACGGGGAAGAGGTCGGGCGTGAGGGTGGCAGAATCGGCCAGCACCACGGCGCGCTCGACCGCGTTCTGCAATTCACGCACGTTGCCCGGCCAGTCGTATCGCTTGAAGAGGTCGTAGGTGGCTGGGGCGTAGTCGCTGATGCGCTTACCGTTTTCCTTGCGGTAACGCTCAAGAAAGTATTCCATCAGGCCGGGAATGTCGTCCTTGCGGGCGCGCAGCGGGGGAAGTTGCAGGGTGATCACGTTGAGGCGGTAGAACAAATCCTCGCGGAAGGCTCCTTGCGACACGGCCTTCTCGAGTTCACGGTTCGAGGTGGCCACGATGCGGGTATCCACCTCGATGGTGAGGGTGCCGCCCACGCGCTCGAACTCGCGTTCTTGCAGGGCGCGCAGCAGCTTGGGTTGCAGGTCCGGCCCTATCTCGCTGATTTCGTCCAGCAGCAGCGTGCCCTTGTCTGCCAATTCAAAGCGGCCCACTTTGCGCTCGTGGGCGTTGGTGAAGGCGCCGCGCTCGTGGCCGAAGAGCTCGCTCTCCAAAATGCCTGCTGAAAGCGCGGCGCAATTCACCTTGATGAAAGGTTGCTCTCGCCGTGGGCTCAGGTGATGGAGCGCCCGCGCGACCAACTCCTTGCCGGTGCCGCTTTCTCCGCGCACCAGCACCGTCGCTTTGCTTGCCGCCACCTTCTCGATTTGGCGGTATATCTCCTTCATCGCCGGGCTGCTGCCAATCATGCGCGAGAAGTCAAATGGAGCGTTGAGTTCGTCGCGTAGGTACTTGGTTTCTCGCACTAGTTGTTCGCGTGACAAAGCGCGCGACACGGCAAGGTTAATGGCGTCTGGCGTAAAGGGCTTGAGCAGGTAATCCACCGCGCCCGACTTGAGTGCCTGCACGGCGGTCTCGATGGTGCCGTAGGCCGTCATCACAATTACTGGCAGCGAAGGCTCCTTAGCCAGCAGTTTTTCCAACAGCTGCAAGCCATCCATCGGGCGCATCTTCAGGTCCGTCACTACAAGGTCATAGCCATTAGCAGCGGCGGCCACCAGCGCTTCGGCGGCAGACGACACTGCGTCGACGCTATGCCCCTGGCGGAGCATAGCCTCCTCCACATACTCACGCATCAGGTCTTCGTCGTCCACCACCAATATGCGTTGCTTCGCCATGGATATCCTTCCGCGCGTTTAATGGTCCCGCAAGTGCGGGATTATCAGCAGGCGCACAAGATACCACCACCGAACCTGCCGCCGCACTTCGGGCAGTGAGTTCTCCTTTTCGGAATAGGGGTAGGAAAAACTAACTGCTTGACAGGTGGTACACTTTGTATTAAAGTCTTAATACATTCTTGAGCGCTCAAAGGAGCAGGCAAGTGAAACTGAAGATTGACTCCGATTCTGGCACGCCGCTGTACGCGCAGATTGTGGCGCAGGTGGAATTCCTTGTGGCGTCGGGTCGGCTCTCTGTGGGGGATTCCCTCCCCGCCATCCGCACGTTGGCGGAGCAACTGCTGGTCAATCCCAACACCGTTGCGCGTGCTTACCGAGAACTGGAAGCCGCGGGCGTAGTTACCTCACGCGTGGGGTCCGGCACCGTGGTGGCCGAGGGGGTATCCCCCCTGGCACGGCGCGAACGCCTGCGCCTGCTCACCGAACAGGTAGACGGCTTGCTGGCCAAGGCGCACCAACTCAATTTCTCACTGGAAGAACTCCAGCAGGTCTTGCAAGAGCGCGCAGATGAGCTGCGCTTTGATGGGAAGGGAGACCCCAAATGACCACCACCGCAACCGCTACCAACACCATTGTGCAGGTGAACAACCTGACGCGCCGCTTCGGCAAGCACTACGCCCTGAACGATGTAAGCATCGAGATTCCGCGTGGCTGCGTGTTTGGGCTGGTGGGAGAAAACGGCGCAGGCAAAACCACGCTCATTAAGCACCTACTGGGGCTGCTGGTGCCCACGTCGGGCAGCGTGCGCGTGTTTGGGCGCAACCCGGTGGCCGACCCGCCCGGCGTGCTGGCGCGAGTGGGATACCTCTCTGAAGACCGCGACCTGCCAGACTGGATGAAACTGTGGGAACTCATCCGATACACCCGCGCCTTTTACCCCGGCTGGGACGACGCCCTTGCCGACGAGTACATCCACACCTTCGGGCTCGACCTGAACGCTAAGGTGGGGTCGCTGTCGCGCGGGCAGCGCGCGCAGGCCGGGCTGCTCATCGCACTTTCTTACCGGCCCGAATTGCTCATCCTCGACGAACCCTCCTCCGGCCTCGACCCCGTGGTACGGCGCGACATCCTCGGCGCCATCGTGCGCACCGTGGCCGACGAGGGGCGCACCGTGTTGTTCTCGTCGCACTTCCTCGACGAAGTCGAGCGCATGGCCGACACCGTGGCGCTGGTACACCAGAGCAAGCTGGTGGTCTGCGGTTCACTGGACGAGGTGCGCGCCCGACATCACCGCGTGCTCGCGCGTTATCCCGAGGGCAAGGCCACCGCACCCACCGCGCCGGGCGTGCTTTCCGCCGAGGGCGGTCCGCAAGAATGGACCCTGCTATGCGAGGGCGACCCCGCCGTCACCATCGCCGCGCTCACTGCCACCGGCGCACAGATTCTCGAATCCACCGGAGTGTCCCTCGAAGAGATATTCGTCGCCCGCGTGGGCGGCGGGCGCGGCCTGCGCGGTCGGGAGGAGTAACCATGACCGCAGCCACCACCCC
>JBIKMR010000248.1:0-6566 GCA_044359155.1 Candidatus Hydrogenedentales bacterium
AGATAAGGTCCATCAGGTAGCTGACGTAATTGTAGCGCGACACCAGACTGCCCGAAGTAATCCATGCGCGGCCATGGTGCCAACCGCTCACGTTGGGCGGGTTGAAGAGGATCATCCCCATCAGCGTCATCTGCGTGCCGGGGCCAAACTGCGTGGCGAAGAGATCGGCAAAGGCTCCCTGCCGCAGCAACTGCGTCACAAACTCCGCCGGGTTCTTGTAGTGCGTGAACACATTTTCCTGTGCGAAGAAATACTGCGACAAGAATATCTTGCGCAACACCGCGCGGAAGTCATAGGGGAAGCGGCGGTTGGGATAGGGCTGGTTGTCGGTGCCGCGCATGTAATGCGCCAGTTCGAGCACCGCTGGTGAGGGCGGGTCGAGCGACAGCGTGGGGTTCACAAACCACGTGAGCAGCTTCCACGCCATATGCACCGCCGTGGCAGGCAGTGTGTTATACGGCGCGGGCAGCATGGCCACATTGGGCGTGCGGCTGCGCTCGTTGAGAATCAGGTCAATCACCGCCAGTGTTTCACCGCCTGCGAAATTTTCTACCACCGTCTGGCCGAACAGGGTCTTCGTGCCGGGCTCGTGCTTGTCGGCGGCAAAGCCCCAGCTCGCGTCCCAGTCGTTGTCGCAGTTGAAGTTCGGCACCGTCTCGCCAGTCAGGCATTTGGCCAGCTCGCGCACGTCGTTCTCGGAATAGTTGCCCACCCCCATCGAGAACAGCTCCATCAATTCCCGCGCGTAGTTTTCCTGCGCCAGCCCTTTCACGTTCACCGCGTTGTCGAGGTAATAGAGCATTCCTGGATCACGCGTCACGTTGATCAGCAGATCGCGGAAGCCGTCCGCCCCCGTGCGCCGGAAGAGGTAGTTCTGGTCCAGCATCATCTTCGCGGCGATGCGGTTCGCACGCAGCAGGTCCACCGGCAGCGTGCCCGTGGTGCATTCCTGCTCGTCGGGGAAGGACCCATCGTTACCCGCGATCACGGCGGGATCAATCAGCGGCACAATCTTCGCCCACTCGCTTACGAAGTGGTCGTGATAGAAAAGCGTCAGCTTCTCCTGAAGCGGCTGCGTGGTATAGCGCATCCGGTAGAGCCAGTGGCCAATCAGGCCCAGCAGATCGCTGGGGTTCTTGGCCCGCCCCAAGTCAGATTCATCGTCAGGCAGGTCGGCCAGCGGCGCGCCGTATCCACCGGGGGTAGACCCGGCAGGTTGGTCGAGGTAGGGGTCTTCGGCTGCAAACTGCACCAGACCATCCACCGCCGCGCGCAGGGCGTTCTGTGAACCATCGCCTGCGGCAGCCACTTGTTCCGACGGCCCGGCCCCAAAGCCCGCGCGCCGCCATAGGTGCGCCGCCTCGGCAGCCGTCCAAGGCCCGTCAATCCCAACCCGGTATTCGTCAAAAAGCGCCACGGCAGTTACTGCATACCTGTTCCCTGTTCCAGCCCCGGCAGCCAGAACCACATACCGTCATTATCCCGTGATTCACCAAGGGGCGCAAGCTGAAGTATGAGGCACGCGGGAAAGGGCTGCGGAAAGTAGTTGCAAAGAAAATGATAATACTTTATCGTTATCAAATTGTGATGCGACGCAATCATGGGGATGTGGACATGGAACTGACGATTTCACGCCGGGACGTTGCGCTGAGTGTGATGCTGCTTGCGGCGTTTGGCGCTTGGGTGGTCTATGCGCTTCAGGACAACCGGCAGATGCAGCGGGAGCTTGAAGCTAAAGCGGAAGAGCACATAGACGCGTGGTTCAATGGATATGGCAAACCAATTGATCGCGCGGACTTTGACTACCTGGCAATAGTGGACTCCGAGAAGGCGTTCTCTCTCTTTGGCCGAGGTTGGGGGGTAGTTCACGTATATGTGAAAGACAAGGCCGACGTGGACTTCAAGACCTTCAAGGGCCTCGAGTACTTCTACATGCGCGAGAGCGGGGAGTGGAAGATGCAGGACAGCGCGGGGTGCGGGGCCCATGAGCACCACCTGCGCGCGTTCGACGCCTTCATGAAGCAAGGTGTGGATGTTCCCAACAAGGTCTACAACCGTGCGCTTGGGGTAGATGTTGCTGGCGAACTTGAACATCTTGACGCGGGCCACGCAGCCGAACGCAACTCGTGAGCAGAAGCACCCGGTTTCGGGCAGAGGGGAATTCTCTAATGTCGAATGAAAGCACAGACACGGTTATTGCTATAGAGGACTTGACGGTTGAGTACAAGACTGAATCCGGCAAGCTAATCCGGGCGGTGGACGACTTGAGCCTGCATGTAAAGAGGGGCGAGGTGGTGGGATTCATCGGGCCAAACGGCGCGGGAAAATCCACCACCATCAAGGTGTTGATGGGCTTCCGCAAGCAAAGCTCCGGCACGGTGCGCATTTTCGGGAAGGCACCCGGTGCCGTAGAAACACGGCGACAGATTGGTTTCCTGCCGGAGGTGGCGCTCTACTATCCCTTCCTCACGGCGCGAGAAACCCTGCGCATGTTCGCCACCCTCCGCGAAATTCCCAAGAAAGACCGCGAGGACCTTATCACCGTGCTGCTGCGCAAGGTGGGATTGACGGGCCGCGATAAAGAGCCGGTGCGCGGTTTCTCGAAGGGTATGCTCCAGCGCGTCGGCATTGCGCAAGCCATCATGGGCGAGCCGGACCTGTTGATTCTGGACGAGGTCACCAGCGGCCTGGACCCCGTGGCCCGGTACGACGTGCGCCGTATTCTGCTGGACTTCAAGGCGAAGGGAAAGACGGTCTTCTTTTCGTCGCACGAGTTGTCCGAGGTGACCATGCTCTGTGATCGCGTCATCCTGATCGACGAGGGCCGGGTGATTGAGGAAGACAACATCGAGTCGCTGGTGCAATCCATCCGTCGCCATGTCGTGCAGGTGAAGAACATCGCTGTTCCCGAAATGCTACCCGAGGGCGTATACGTGCACTCCGTGCACGGTGGCAACACCACCTTCACGGCAGACGACGAGACCGCCCGCGAAAAGCTGGGCGCACTGTTGTCCGAGTGCGCCGCCACCGTGCTCGAGTCGCGCGAGGAAGCAGGGTCGCTCGAAGACTACTTCGTGCGAAAGATTGGCCACAAAGTTTCTTGAGGAGACACAGGACATGGAAAAAATTCTTGCCATAGCGCGCGTAACGGTGCTCGAGTCTTTCCGCAGGAAAGACCCCTACGTCATCATCATCCTCGCTGCGCTTATCGTTTTCGGCGCGGGCTTGTTCAGCCGCTTCGGCACGGAGGGCGTGGGCAAGTTCGTGAAGGACGTGGCCTTCACCGTGACGGGCGGCATGGCGGTGCTGGTCTGCGTGGTCACGGCGGCACGGCAACTGCCTGCCGAGATACAAAACCGCACCCTCTATCCCCTGCTGGCGAAGCCGGTGTCGCGCGTGCAGGTGTTCCTGGGCAAGTTCATCGGGGTGGGGGTAATGGCCACGGCGGTCGTATTGCTGTTCGCGATCGAGCTGGTGGTGCTCTTCAAGATTCTTGGAGTTCCGGTAAGCATGGTCTACATCCAGATGGTGTACCTCCGCGTAGTCTCGATGTGGATTATTGCGGGGCTCACGTTGAGCCTGTCGGTGTATCTCAACCATGGCGCAAATGTAACCATCTCCATGCTTCTCGCGCTTGCCATGCAGACCTTTGCCAATACCATAGTCACCATTCGCACCGAGCTTGAAGGATGGACATTAACCTTCTTCGACTACCTGTACTGGATGCTCCCGCACCTTGAGTTGTTCGACATGTCAAAGCGCGAGGTGCACGGCTGGGAGCCTGCGCCGCTTTGGGTGTTGGCGACACTGACGCTTTACGGCGCGGTGTACGCAAGCATCTTTATGTCCGTGGGAATGCGTCGTTTTCAGACCATGAACCTTTAGGCGGGAGAGACGGCCATGAATCGCTATTTATTCGCAGCCCTCGTGGGTGGGGCCGTTGTATGCATGGGGATGATTCCGCCCGTGGTCCACGAACACGTTACCGCCAAGCCCCGATACCAGCCCACGGAGATCGAGGCGGCGAAAGAATCCATTGCCTTGTCCCTGCTTGGGCAGTTGCAGCTTTCCGTGGGCGACATGATGTGGATGAAGAGCATGGAGTACCTGCACATGGGCATGGTGCAGCGAATGCCAACCCGTGCAGAGGAGGCGCGGGGATATAGGCGCCAGGATTCCGTGAACACGGCGGCGGGCCTTGGGCACGCCGAGGGCGTGCAGCTCGTGCTGGACCAAGAGCGTGATTGGCGGGGATTCTTTGGGGAGATTGAACGTGCAGTCAAGCCCTACGACACAATGCATAAGCATGACGACCCGGTGGAGTTGATCCCGTGGTACGAGCTGGCGGTGAAACTGAACCCCACGCTAGAGCGACTCTACACCCTTGGCGCGTTTTATTTGGCCGACTTTGCGCATGAAGCGGGGGAGGCCCGGGAGATGCTCGAGGCCGGGCTAAAGGCCAACCCCTTGAGCTTCGAGATACACGGCGCCTTGGGGCGGCTCTATGTGGATTTCGCAGAGAAGCTTCATGAACTGGAACATGACGAGCACCACGGGGAAGAGCATCATGAGGAGGAAGAGGAGGAACACGAAGAGGAGGAACACCAGGTCCAAACTCCCGAACAGGCTTACCAGGAAGCGGTAGAATTACTTGCCCGTTCCATCAAACTTGGAAAGCAGTACCGGGATGAACTGTTGGCTAAGCGGGAAGTCTTCGACGACTTCCAGAACCAAGTCCTGGGTGAATCCTACATCTTCTTGTCGAAAGCTCATATTGGCCTGAAGCAGTACGAAGAAGCGATCGTGGTGGCGGAAGAAGGCTGGGTCGAAGCTTCAAAGTATTCCCAGCGCAACTTGCTGAAAGTGCAGAAGCGCGTTGCCGAAAAGTCTCTCGCCGGGGAACAGGCCAATGAGCAAGAGCAACGACAGTTGGCGCTCGCGGGAGATACTTCGCAGCTGGTTGACCAGCTTCCCAAGGTGGCGAGGCTAGACACGACGGATGTTGGTGGTATCGTGATGCCGCTTGCCGTGGCCATCGGCGTGGTGCCGCCCGAGAATGCAGCCCTACCAGTGCCTGAAGATATCGAGAAACGCCTGTTACCGCTATTGAGGGAGGTCCCATACGCCACCGTGGCAACCCTTGCCCAACAGGCGGGAGCCGGATTGGAGGAAGCATCACGGGCCCTCGAGTTGCTTGTGTCCAGAAAGTTTGCGGCAAAAAAAGGCGAAGGCGGAGACGCTCGCTACCACCTGACAACCATCGGGCTGCACGTGGCGATGGGGCGTTACGACTTCAGCTTCTGGCAGGCGATGGACATGGAGATCGCGAAGATGCGCGCCGACGGCTTGGCGGTGCCGGAGTGGAGCAAGGTGGCTTCGCAGTAGCGCGGATTAAAGCAATCCGCAGCAAGCAGCCTGTAAACGTTCAACCATCTAACGAATCGATCGTACACTTGGGAAGCACGACCGACAAGGCATCGACTTCCTCGTCGGTGGCGCTGCACGAAAGTAGCACCAATTCCCGTAGATGTGGAAGATCTCGAAGCAGTTCCACGCCATGCTTGGTAATGCCCTTGCCTCCTACCCAGAGCCGTTCAAGAGATTCGGTCTTGGCAAGATAGTCGAGCGCCGTGTCGTCCAGTTCCAACCCGCGTAGTACGAGTGATTGAATGCGCGGGTAGGTCCGCAGGGTGAGCAAGGCTTCTGCATCCAGTCCTCCACCTTGATCCACCGACAGATCCTCCATCGCTGGATATGTTCCCAAAGACTGGAGTGTCGGCGTATCGATGTTGGTAAGGATCAAGTTGAGGTGGCGCAGCGCCTTCAGTTCCCCTACGGCCTTCCATGCTTCTGGGTCCAGTTGACGACCGTATAAGGAAAGGTCTATCAGGCCTTCCATTTGCGGCAGCTTGGCCACCCCGATACTGGTTACATCACTGTCCGCAAGGCTGAGATATTGCACGGCTCCGGGACGATTGGTGGCAAGTAGGTTATCGAGGTCGGCATCAGAGAAGTCTCTCGATACCTTGAGGTGAACCATGTTGCCCGCATCCACCCGGATGCTGCCCTTGGCTTCTCCCGCCGGGCGGAACTCACGGTCCACATCCCAGTCCCGCACGAACACTTCCCCCATGCTGCGATCTTCAGGAAAGCGAAGGATGCGATCTGAGGCGACGTTCTCTGCAACCACTCGGGCTTGCTCGAACCAATGGGCCGCTTCACGCAAGAGCTCCTTGGCGCGTTTCGCATCGCCCGCCTTAGCACTGATTTCTGCCTGGTGTTGGGCAAACTCGGCTGCATAAAGCTGTTGAGACGCATACTTCGTCTGCTGCGTGCCCATTGATGCCTGCACTTTTTCCACGGCCTCGCCCAGCATCTCAATGCTGGCGTCGCTTGGCAACGTGTCGATGGTGGGCGGGTTTGACCCACACCCCGCCAAACACAGTGGCGCCACCAAGGCGGCAAGCATCAAGGTGCGCATCCAGCGCTGCCGCAACTGGCTCAGCACCCAAGCAGCCGCGTCAGCGCGAGTATTTCTTGTAGGCTTCATCGGATACGCCATGGCC
>JBIKMR010000038.1:0-22018 GCA_044359155.1 Candidatus Hydrogenedentales bacterium
TGGGGATACCGTAGAAACCGATGGCGTAGAACAGGGTTACCGACGCCACCACGTTGACGCTCATTGAGATAAGCCCGGCATACATGGGGGTGCTGGCGAGTCCCTTGCCCAGCAGGATGTTGATGCCGGGGGAGGGCAGCAGGTTGAAGAGGTATCCCGCGCAGAGGATGCGCATCACCCAGCCCGCGTGGTGCAGCCCTTCTTGCGCACCCAACCACGCGTGCAGCAGCAGGTCGGCGGAGCCGATCATGTAGGCGGCAGCAGGCAGGGCCACGGCGGCCATGTATTTGGTGGCGCGCAGGTAGAGCCGGTCGAGCCGCTCTTCTTGCGACTGCGCGTCCAGCGCGGAAGCGGCGGGTAGCAGCGCGGACACCAGCAGCAGCGGGGCCTGCCGCATCTTGGTGGCGAGGTATTCGCCAATGCCATAGAGCCCCACCAGCCCCATGTCCCCGAAGCGATGCACTGCCGCCACCACCAGCCGGTCCGTTTGGAAATCGAGCAGGTTGGCCAGCTTGGCCACCTGCGTGCGCCAGCCAAAGCTGAATAGCCGCTGAAACATGTCGCGGCTGACGTGGCGCGGGGCGATGCGCAACTCCGGCATCAGCACAAACGCCGCCACGATGCAGCCCGCACCGAGCAGTCCTACGGACAAGGCCTGCGCCGCGAACAACCCGCGCACGCCCCAGTCCATCTGGATGAGGGTGATGGCGGTGGCGAACTTCACCAGCGCCGCGACGATGGCGATGGCGTTGTTGATGCCCATGCGCTGAAGCCCCACGGACACATTGGCAAAGGGGGCCACACAGTTGTTCACGCCAAAGAGGACGACCGCGCCCCGACAGAGGAAGCGGATGTCCTCGACGGTGTGGAGCGAGAGGAAGGATTCCGCCGCCCACGGCACGAGAAAGCGATCGATGAGGGTGTCCGCCACCAGCCACACCACGGCGATGGCCGCCACGCTGAGCAGGAAGTAGAAGAGCAACCCGGTGGTAATCAGCGCGCTGATCTTGTGGCGCTCGCCGCGCGCGTCGTATTCGGCGACATACTTGGCGAAGCCACTGCCGATGCCCAAGTCGAAGAGGGCGGCATAGCCGGTGAACACGGCCACCAGCGACCACACGCCCCAACCTTCTGCGCCCAGGCGTTGCAGCGCAAACCACATGAGCGCCATGCCAAAGACGCCCTCGAACACGCGGCCCATGATGTTAAACATCGTGTTGCGGGCGATGGTGGCGCGCACGCTCACGGCGCGGGGGCATCCGCGCTGGCGGATGGGTTCACGCGAAACACCAGCGCTTCTTCGGCACCGAAGCGGGGGGTGGTGCAATCCACGCGCGCGGCCAGCGGGTAGCGTTCCTTGTCCGCCTGCCACACTTTCAGTAAGGCCTCTGCCGCCTCGCGGATGTCGTCGGCCTTTGCCACGTAGTCGGGCGAATACAGAATGTACTCGATACCTTGCGCCTGCAAGGCTTGGTATTGCGCGTCGGCATTCATGCCAGCGAGTTGCTTCAGGGTGGCCACCTCAATACGTACGGACGTGTGCAGGAAATACGTGCGCGGGTCGATGCTCCACACGCGACTGCCCGTAAGCTGGCGGTTGGCGTAGTTGAAGAGCGCCATCCGCTCGATGGTCTCGTCCAGGTAATCCTGCCTCGCTACCATGCCCAGTGCGGCGGGCAGCTTGGGATAGACGGTGGCGGCGTGTAGCGCAAGGCCATAGGCCACATGCAGCAGCAGCAAGGCAATGGCCAAGCCGCGCAAGCGGGTCAACCGCACCACGGCCACCCCTGCCAGCGCGATCATGGGGCTGAAGAAGGGAAGCATCAGCCGTGCGCTGCGCGCAAAGAACACCGCGCCACTTCCCGCCAGGCCATAGCCGCCCAGCCCCCATGCAGCGCGCCCACCGAGGAACAACCCCGGCACGCCAAGCACCAGCATCAATGCGCCGGAGGAATTCATCCAGCCATCGAGATCCTGCGGGCGCATGACCACGTCCCAAGGGAAACGCAAAAGCGCGACAAGGTTCACCAGTGTAGGCTCGGGCAGGGTGGGCGCAGCGGGCAGGCCGGATGCCATGAATATATATATCGTCCACGGCAGCAAGGCGAGCAGCGCGGCAAGGCTGAACAACAGGGTCGCCTTTGCGCGAACGCCCGGAGAGCAAAGCGCCACGCCCACCGCCAGCAACACGCACAGCAGCAAGCCAGTGTGGCGCACGCCACAGCTTGACCCGGCGAGCACCGCCGCGAAAAGCAGGGCGTGACCATCGCCGCTGCGGCTCCACCGCACCACCATCCACAATGCGGTAGTGGCCAGCGCGGCAAAGGCGAGGTCTATCGAGGGGCTGCCCATCTGGTGCGCGAACACGGGCGTTGTGGCGAGGATTGCGGCAGCCACCAGCCCGGCATAGCGCCCGGCCAGTTCGCGCGCCAAGCCATACACCGCGCCACACGCCGCCACCCCAAAGACCCAATTCATCAACGTGACGGAGCGCTCGCCGCCGCCTGCAAAAGATACGGTATACAGCGCGTGGAGGAGGGGGGAATGGTCGTGCCCGAGGCGGGGCGCAATCTGGCCTGCCCGTGCAAACGCGGCCGGCAGCGCAAGGTGCAGTGAGGCCGCGTCCCACCCCGTCACTGGCGCAAGCGAGGCGAGAAACGCAAACGCAAAGGACAAGCCCAACGCCACGAACAAGGTCCACGTGGCCCATTCCGGCAGGGGTTGTTCATCGCGCGTGGGGCCCAGGTCCACGGTGGTCAGGCGTCCCCATGGCTTGAAGGCCACATACACCCCGCCGCCGCCCATGAGTATCGCCAGCATCTGCGCCGCCTGAAGATTCACGCAGCCCGCGCCCAGCACCAGCAACGCCGTAAGGACGAGGCCGGTAAGCCAGGTGGCAAAGGGGTACGCCCGCACGGCAGCAGGGCCTTCGAGCAGCCCCACCAACAGGCATCCCGCCAACCAGGCGGCAGGCACAAGCGCAAGCGACAAGCGTGATTCTCCTTCAGTCTGATGCAGCGGAAGATACCATAGTCAGCCCCCGCCCCCGTCATTCCTGCGCAGGCAGGAATCTAGCCACCCGATGTCGAAGAGTGGAACGTTGGTCGTCGATCATTACGGGACTCCGACGGAGCACACCTCTTTGGCCTTGGCGAGCGTTATCGCCCTCTTGTCCAGCCACGGCCCACTGGTGCCTAGATTCCTGCCTGCGCAGGAATGAAGGGTTTATGCTTCACTTCTCCACATTCATCGCCGCGAATATCTCCTGCGCCAAGCCCGCGCCCAATCGTGGCACTGCCGTGAGTTCCTCCAGCGTGGCGGCGCGCAGGGCTTTTACGGAGCCGAAGTGCTTGAGCAATCCCTTGGCGCGTGCGGGGCCTACGCCGGGTATGCCGGTGAGCACGCTTTCGCGCATCGCCGTGCCACGCTTTTTTCGGTGGAAGGTGATGGCGAAGCGGTGGGCCTCGTCGCGCACGCGGGCGGCCAGCCAGACCACGGGGCCTTTCTGGTCGAGGATGACGGGGTTCGATCGGCCCGGCAGGAAGAAGCGCTCGGGGCTCCGCGTGCTGTGTTCCTGCAGGCGGCTCTTGGCAATGCTCACCACGGGCAGGTCGTCCAGCCCCAAGTCTTTCAGCGCGGCCACCGCCATGCCCAGCTGCCCCTTGCCGCCGTCGATAAGAACGAGCGAGGGCAGGTCGTTCTCTTCGATGGCGCGCTGGTATCGGCGCAGCAGCACCTCGCGCATACTGGCAAAGTCGTCCTGTCCGTCCACGGTCTTGATGCTGAACTTGCGATAGCGAGCCTTGTCCGGTTCGCCATTGGTAAACACCACCATCGACGCCACGGACTTGTCGCCCTGCGTGGTCGATATGTCGAAACACTCGATGCGCTCGGGCAACGTGGGCAGGTGCAGCGCCTTCTGCATTTCCTGCAGTGCGTCCACCTGCGCCTTCTGGCGCATCCGCTTTTCGCTAAACTGCTGGTGCGCGTTGCGCATGGCCATTTCCACCAGCGCCTTCTTGTCGCCGCGCTGCGGATAATGCACCACCACCGCGCGCCCGCGCTGGTCGCTGAGGATTTCCGCGAGCGCTTCCGCCTCTTCCATCGGCAGCGGTAGCAACACCTCGGCGGGAATCAGTGGCGCGTCCGCGTAGTATTGCAACACGAGCGTGCTGAGCAATTCTTCGACCGGCATCTCCTGCCGCTCGAAGGAGAAGGTGCGCCCACCCAACATCTTGCCGCCGCGGTAGAACAGCACCTGCACCTCGGTATAGCGGCCATCGTTGTAATAGCCGAACACGTCGCGGTCTTCTTCCCCCCGCAGCGTAACCGCGCTCTGCTTCTCCATCGTGCGGCGCAGGTCAAACAACCGATCCCGCAATATCGCGGCACCCTCAAAGTCGAGGTTCTCGGCCAGCGCCTGTATGCGTTCGAGCAGTCGCTTCTCCAGCTCTGGGCTGCGGCCTTCGAGTATCAGCAGCACCTGCTCGACAATCTCGTGGTATTGCTCACGCGACACATAGCCCACGCACGGGGCCACGCATTGCTTCATCTGGTAATAGAGGCACGGGCGCGTTCGGTTGTACAGCACATGGTCCGAACAGGTGCGCAGGGAGAACATGCGCTGCACTTGGCGCAGCGTGCGGCGCGCAGCGCTGGTGTCATGGTACGGCCCGAAGTATCGTGCGCCATCGCGCTTGTAACGCCGCACCACGGTGACCCGGGGGAACTCCTCGCGCGGGTCAAAGCGCAGGCTAATGTAGGTTTTGTCGTCGCGCAGCTGCACGTTGTAGCGCGGCTTGTTCTGCTTGATGAGGCTGTTCTCAAGCAGCAGCGCCTCCTTCTCCGTCTCGGTGACGAGGAAGGTGATCCGCGCCACGCGCCGCATCAGGAACTTCACCGAATAGCGCGAGTCCGTCTCGCTGATGTACTGCCGCACGCGGGCGCGCAGGTTCTTGGCCTTGCCCACGTAGAGCGTGCGACCCTTCTCGTCCAGCATGATGTAGCAGCCCGGCCCCTGCGGCACCGAAGACACGTCGAAATTGGCGCGGAATTGCTCCACGCTGTCGCGCTGGTCGGCGGGCAGGCTCAGGTCTATGCCGGTTAAGTCAATATCGGCCATTGTTCCTCATCAGGAATTAACACGCCAGCAATGGAGTTTGCAGGATTAAATCGGTACACTTGCGTTTCACCAATTCCTACGGGCGCGCAGTATAAACAGAATCATGACTACCCCGCATTCGACAAAGCGCGCAGCCGAGCCGTCCGCCCAGACGCTCCGCTTCATCATGCACCTTGCCAACCTGATGGTGGCGGCGTTCATTGTCATCACCGTGCTTACGGCGGTTGCCACGGGCGAGCCTGTGGCCAAGTTCCTGCGGAACACGGTGTGGCTGTGGGCGGCGCATTTCGGGGCGGGCAGCTTTGGCAACGCGGGCGCTGGTTTCGAGCTGAAGATGCCCACCTGGTTCGTCATCTTCCAAAGCTCCATGCAGGACACCATCATCGTCTGCTATGTGTATTCGCTCTTTGCCTGGGCCTATAAGCGCTTCTCGAACTGGCCGGTGATTGGCCGCAACATTGCCGAGGCCCACAAGCAGGCGCTGGACCACAGCCACATCATCCGCCCTTGGGGCGTCACCGGCCTGATCATATTCGTCATCGTGCCCATGTGGGCCACCGGCCCCATCGTGGGCACCATCATTGGCTACATCATCGGCCTTGGCGCCTTCTCCACCCTCGTCACCATCAGCGTCTCCTGCGCCCTGTGCAGCGTTTTCTACGTCTTCTTCTACGAATGGCTGCGCGAATGGAACCCCGGCGTCGCCCTCGGAATCATGGGCGTGCTGCTTGTCTTCGCCACCTTCGGTGCGCTCGTCGGCATCGTGCGCTACCTGTGGGTGAAGGAAGAAAAGATAAAGGCCGCAGAATCCCTCAGCCAGATGGAGCCCCCCGAATCTGAATCAGGTCCGGGCCAGGGCTAATCAGCCATGTCTCCGCTTGATGCCGATGCCCAAGCGGTCGTGGCCTTTCTAAATGCCGCAGCAAGCGAACACTTTCTCTACGAATCCGTGGGCGTGTTCTGGCTGGCGGCGGAAGTGCTCATCCTCTTTGCCATCCGCGAAGGCCGCAAGCAGGTGGCCGGAGAATCTCCCAGCCCTTGGCTGCCGCGACTCCTCTTGTGGATGCTGGCCTTCGCCGTCCCGGCCACGCTCGTGCTTGCACGGCAACACCTGCTGCCCGCCTTGCCAGACGCGGGAGAAGCCCCCGCAATCGTTGCCGCGTATTTCACCCTGATGGTGCAGCAACATCTCGCCGTGTGGAGCCTCTTCGTCCTCGGCTGGGTTGTGCTAGAGGCCGCCATCGTCGTCGAGGGGATGCGCGCCTACGGGCATTTCACGCGCCTGTGCCGACACGCGCTGCGCCCGGTTGCCGTGGTCGCGCTTTGCTGCATGGCGTGGAACATCACCGCGCAAGAACCACCCCCCGGCCCCGGCATGGCCGCACTGCACGAGGCCGACGCCGCCCTCCAACCCCTGCGCAATGCAGTCTACCTCTACCTGCGCATCGCGGGCGTGGCGTGGATAGCGATCGAGTGGGTGGCCGCCGTGTTGTTGTGGCGCGGGCAGGCCCTCCTGTGGCGCGTGGCACGGGAACGCGCCCATGATTGACGCGCTTATGCAAGCCGCCGCGTCCTTCACCCCCGAGCAATACCTCTGGTGGACCCGCCTCCAGTGCATCGCCTGGACCAGCGCCGATGCGGTCATCGTCTTCGCGCTCATCCGCCTAGCCAACGCCGCCCGCACTTTGCAACGAAAACCGCCGCACCTGTTTCCCTACCTTGTGCTGGGGTTCAGCCTGATCTTCGCGCCCCTCGTATTCATCGCCCCCACCGGCAGGCTGGTGTTTTTTCTGGAGTTGCTCATCACCATCCCCCACTTCCTGCTCATCCTCTTCGTGCTCGCAGTAAACCGCAACACGCTGATAGCCACGGTGACGATGCTCCGTGAAGGCAGGCATCCAGGCACCACCAGACCCTAACTGGGCGCGTAAATGGTTGCCGCTGGCAGGTCTTCGCGGTGGCCTGCTCTTCAGCACCAAAGGTGCGTCACAGCGTAGCCTAGGGTGTAGCGCCGTTGGCGCTTAAGAAATTGAAGTAGCGCGCTCCCATGAAGGCCCGTGACGATTGGCGACTTCATGATCCCTTGCCTACCTCGGGTGGCTAGATTCCTGCCTGCGCAGGAATGACGGAGGAAGGGTGCCGCTCAAAGTTCCAACTTAACCATGCTGCCCCCTAATGCATTAGGCAGCAGCTCTTCCACCGGCACGCCAGAAAACGCGGTCTTGCCGTCATGGGTGCTGGTGGCTCCCACGGCAATGAGCTTGCCCGAGTTGTCCATCAGGAAATCGCCTTGCACGGGAGCATGGCCAACATAGCCTGTAACTTGCGCCGTGATTCTGGACAGCGCTCCTGCACTGCTACTTATAAACCAAGGGGTAACGAGCGTAATCTCGCCCGTGGTAATCTGGGAAACGTGACTGCCCATGCAGCTCAGCAAGCGGATGGGCTCTCCCGGCTTGGGCAGATTGCTGCTGATGGGCGCAATCTTGCGCCCCGTAAGGCTGGCGTCGAAGACGACAAACGCGCAGGGTTCTTCTTGTTGGTAGAAAAGCTGTGTCGCCCGGTGTTTCTTTCCATAGAAGTCGGGCATTGTTTCAATCGATACCCTATGCTCGCCTGTCGAAAGGCTGGCAAGGGGCAGACCCCAATCCGCCGTGGATACCAGAACCCAGTATCCGTCGGGCATACCCTTGACGATGATCCCCATCTTCTCCATCGGCTGCTTTTGATCAGCCGTCAAAGACACCTGCATGTAAACCGTCGAGCCTTCAACTGTGCTGAAGGCCTCGATAACAGCTTCCGTTTCCGGGCCAGGTCCGCAGGCAACGAACGATGCACAAGCAAGCGCCATCGTCATCGTCCTTGCAACCCGGCGTATGTTCATCAGACCATCCACCCATCCTGCGCGATGCTGTCGTTCAGCTTTACAAACGCGCGCTCCGCGCCTTCGTTGGCCAGCTCTTCGCCCACGTCGGTGGTCAGCGGGGGCAACGCACCCACTGCTGCGAACCAGGCGTTCTTCTTTTTCACGTCGTTGCCAAAGTGCGCGTCTGCCGTTTCGCTGGCGTAGCTGAAATCGGCGTAGCGCAGGGCGATGGTATGCCCCACCATGATCTGTGCGCCGCGCCGCCAGCTTTGCTTGAAGGGTGCCAGCGCCACGCCGTCCAGATCGTCATACATCGGCTGGCCGAGTTTATTCATTTCGGTGCCAATGTTGATGGGCATGTCGAAACTGTCCGCCAGCTTCGAGAACTTCTCCAGCTCCGCCTGCTTGCGGGCGCGGTCTGCCGGGTCCTTCAGGTTCCAGTTGCGATCGGGAACAATGTTCACCGCCTTCGCGCCCTTGGCCCGCATACATTCGAGCAGCTCGCGGTCACGCGCTTCGCCGCCCGAAGTGCCGTCCAGCCAGGTGTCCATGGGAATCGCGCCGCAGCTGGACACCCACGCAAAGAAATCCTCGACCGGCGGAAACGTTTCGCGCGACGGCTGCACATAGCCGATGCCGCCCTTCTTCGCCAGCTTCGCCCGCACCAGTTCTTCCAGCGCGGGGCGGTTGTCTTGCAGCGCAACCAGATCCGCATCGGGCTTGCCCAATATCGGCGACCAATACGCCGCCCACGCGCCCGTCTCCGGGAAGGCCTCGTGCGAACGGTTCAGGTAGGCGGACACCATGTGCCGTTCCGTCGGCGCGCCCGCCGGGGTCAGCGGCAATACGTCGCGCGCGTAGTCCACCGCAATGTCCGGCAGCTTCGGGTTGATGCGATCCATCAGCGCCACGTTCCGGTCCTGCGCATGGTCGCGCAGCTTTTGCAGCGTCACCGCCTGCGGCGACCCCGGCGCAGGCACCCGCGCAAACCCCGCCCCCATCACATACGTCACCCCCGGCTCGCCGGGAGAATTGATGTCGTGCTCCGCGAATTCATCCAGAAAGGCCCGCGTCTCCACATGCACCGCCGTGCGCATTCCCAGCGCCATGCCCGTGTCCAGGAATTCATCCAGCCCATCCAGCACGTCAAACTCGCACAAGCCCGCCGCGTAAATCCCCTCCTCGAAAAGGTCCCACAACACACGCGATGGCGACCAGCCGAAAGCGTTGAACGAGAAGAAGGAATGGCAATGCATGTTCACGCTGTCGCACAACGGCGCAGCAGGCAGGTGCCGCTCAATCAGCGCAGCCAACGCCGCCCGCCGGATGATCGGGTCAAAGTCATTCAAGCCAGCTTCCAGCCGGGCAACGTCGCTCATGGGGGATTCCTTGTGTGATTCGAGAAGGGTGCTCGCGTTGATCATACTACCTTGAGGACGGGTGGGGAAAGGGGAGGAGTGGTTAGTGATAAGTGGCCAGTGGCCAGTAAAGAGGAAGAAGGCGTACTCGCCACTCGCCACTGGCCACTAACCACTCCTTGAACAAATCCCCCCCTCGCGGGTTATCTCCACAGTGGGCGACGGACGCGCTGCCTGCACCGGCCGGAAAGACTGTCGAAGAAAAAGGAACCCCTAACAATGGCACGGTTCGACAAGGCGGCGTGGATACGCGAGGCGCTGGCTCGATACGAGCGGCCCCTGCTGCGCTATGTCCATGGCATCACACGGGATACAGAACTCGCCCGAGACGTGGTTCAGGAGACTTTCCTGAAACTCTGCAAGGCGGACCCGCCCACCGTGGGCGACCACCTGGCGGCGTGGCTGTATACGGTGGCGCGCAACCACGCCCTCAATGTCGTCCGAAAGGAGGGCCGCATGGACCCGCTAACCGACACCCACGCCGGGCAGGTGGCCACCGCCACCGCCGGGCCGGGCGAACAGGCCGCCGCGAACGAAACGCACGCGCGCCTGCTCGCCCTCGTAGATTCGCTTCCCCCCACCCAGCGAGAAGCCTGCCGCCTGAAATTTCAGGACGGACTCACCTACCGCGAAATCAGTCAGGTGATGGGACTCTCGCTCGGCTCTGTATCCAACTTGCTTACGTCGGCGCTCACCGCGCTGCGCGAACAACTCAAGGCCAGCGGCACGCTGGCCGGGGAGTTTTAACCATGAACACACACGATCTGAACGATGAACTGTTGACCCAGTATGTGCTGGGCGAATTGACCGAGGACGAAACCCGCGCCGTGAAGGAAGCGCTGATGGCCAACCCCGAAGCGCGCAAGACCGTGGCGGAGCTCGAGGCGACGGTGGGCATGATGAAGGAGGCGCTGGGCGGCGAGGCGGTGGTGGGGCTGGGCTTGGGCGAGGAGCGGACGGAGCGGATAACCACAGAGGCACAGAGTGCACGGAGAAAAGAGAAGAATGAGAAGAAGCCTTGGGGCTGGGGCAAGCGGGCCCTCTTCTATGGTGGTCCGCTCGCTGTGGCCGCGAGTGCGCTGGTTGTGGCTGGACTATACATCGTGGCGGGCCAAGCGGGTGTGATCTCTTCGCCATTGTATATCTTGGAACCAGAACTTAAGACGGCTTCGAACCTGACGCCTCCCGCTGTGGCAGGGACTCCTGACCCAGCTGCTACCCCGAGCGATGGCCTCCATTCTCCGATGCCTGACCCGTATCGCTATTCTCAGACCCATCTTACCGAGGCTGCCGCAGCTCCTGCATCCCCGCGCACCGAGGCGGATGCGGCGATGGAGAAGAAGGCGGAATACTATGGCGAAGCAAAGGATCTCGGGGGTGTGGTTGCGGGAGTAAACCTGCGGTCGGATGAGTGGCGCGGTCAGGAGACCACGCCACAACAACAAGGTGACCCACAAAATGTTGAAGTCGGGGGCCAAGTACGAATTCGTGCAAACTACTACGACCTTAGTGAGTCCCTCTCCCAAGAATCTTCCTGGGTTGAGCAGCGCACGCGCTTGAGCGAAAAAGCCGCTTCTCCAGTCACATCTCCCGCCCCTGCCCCGGCTGCCGAGCCTGTGCCGTCCATTGCCGAGTCCATTCAGGTTATGCCTGCGCCGCCCAAGCCAGAGCCGAAGCGAGAACAACGTAAGCGTGACTTGGTTCTTTATGAAATAAACCCAAGAGTCGAGCAGCACTGGAACTACCGTTCTGGCAACTCCGGCGAAGGCTACAACGCCATCGTCGAAAACCCCTTCAAGCCCGTGGCGAATGAGCCACTCTCCACCTTCAGCATCGACGTGGACACCGGGTCGTACTCCAACGTGCGCCGGTTCTTGGAGTCTGGTTCGCGGCCCCCGGCGGATGCCGTGCGCATAGAAGAGTTGATCAACTACTTCGATTACGACTATCCGTCGCAGGCCTATGCGCCGGGGGTGGACCCGTTCTCGGCGGCGGTGTCGGTGGCGGCGTGTCCGTGGGCGCCGGGGCACAAGCTGGTGCGGGTGGGTGTGCAGGGCGCGGCTATGCCGGAAGGCCAGCGCCCCGCCAGCAACCTGGTGTTCCTGCTCGACGTGTCCGGCTCGATGCAGTCGGAAGACAAGTTGCCCCTCTTGCAGCAGGGCTTGCAGATGCTGGTGAACCAACTGGGCGAGAACGACCGCGTGAGCATCGTGGTCTACGCGGGCAGCAGCGGCATGGTGTTGCCACCCACCAACGGGTCGAACAAGCAGGCGATACAGGAGGCCATCGGTCGCCTGAGCGCGGGCGGTTCGACCAACGGCGCGGGCGGCATCCAGCAGGCCTACCAGTTGGCGCGCGAGACCTTCATCGAGGGGGGCGTGAACCGCGTCATCCTCGCCACGGACGGCGACTTCAACGTGGGCGTGACCAGTCAGGACGAGCTGATTCGCCTGATCACCGAGCAGGCGAAGAGCAAGGTCTTCCTCACGGTGCTGGGTTTCGGAACGGGCAACCTGCAAGACGGCATGATGGAGCAACTGGCCAACAAGGGTAACGGCATGTATGCCTACATCGACTCGATGCGCGAGGCGAAGAAGGTCTTCGTCGAGCAGGTCGAGGGTTCGCTCATCACCATCGCCAAGGACGTGAAAATCCAGATCGAGTTCAACCCCGCCCACGTGCAAAGCTACCGACTCATCGGCTACGAGAACCGCGCGCTGGCCGCGCAGGATTTCAACGACGACACCAAGGACGCGGGCGAAATCGGCGCGGGCCACACCGTCACCGCGCTCTACGAAATCGTGCCCATGGGCAGCGCGCCGCAACCGGGGGTGGACCCGCTGAAATACCAGGAACAGGCCAAGCCCGCACCGACCGATACGACGGGCGAACTCATGACCCTCAAGCTGCGCTACAAGCAGCCCGAGGGTGACGTGAGCAAGCTGCTGGAATTCCCGATAGCCGACAGCACGCAGGCATTCGAGCAAGCGGACGCCGACTTCCGCTTCGCGTCCAGCGTGGCTGCCTTCGGCATGTTGCTGCGCGGCTCGGCCCACGCGGGCAGCGTCACTTGGGACAACGTCCAATCCTGGGCCGCCAGCGCCCAAGGCAACGACCCCCACGGCTACCGCGCCGAGTTCTTAGACCTCGCCCGCAAGGCCGCGCAGATGCGCTAACCCCCAAAGCAAAGCGCCGCAACGGGCCAACCCGTTGCGGCGCTGTTTTTATTTTGCACTGTTGTGGCGTGGTCTCCTGACCCCGCCACTCTTCCGACCGAAGGCCTCCTCTTAAGTCCCCCTTTTGAAGGGGGACGGTTTCGCGCAAGCGAAACCCGGGGGATGTTTCCCTCGCAGCACCAACCCCAAGCACCACCATCTGGTGCCCTCTCCCCCTGGCAGGGGGAGAGGGTTAGGGTGAGGGGGTTACCCGCAATCGCGCCGCACAACTTGACTCATGCTACTTCGCCTGCGCGCTCGGCTGAGTTTCGTCGTGCCGCACAATCCGGTTGCGACCCGTGCGCTTGGCCTTGTACAGGCACGCGTCCGCGTGGTGAACAAAATCCCCCGGCACCGCCTCGTGGCTGGGAATGGTGGCAAACACCCCCGTGCTAATCGTCACATGGCTGGCAGCGGGGTTTTCCGCGTGGGGAATGGCCAGCGCCTCGACGCTCTGTCGCAGCGTTTCCGCCACCTGCATCGCGCCCTCGTAATCGGTGTCCGCCATGATCACGGCGAACTCTTCGCCGCCATACCGGGCCACATGGTCGCCGCCGCGCACCGCGCCCTCTTGCAATACATGCGCCACCGACTTCAGGGTCTCGTCCCCCTTCTGGTGGCCGTAGTGATCGTTGTACAACTTGAACGCGTCGATGTCGATCATCAACAGCGCCAGCGTGGAATTGTTGCGCTGCGCGCGGCGGAACTCCCGCGTGAGTATCTCGTCAAAGGCGCGCCGGTTGTAGATGCCGGTAAGCCCGTCCATGCGCGACAGCCGCCGCCACTCCGCCTCGAGCAGCTTGCGCTCGGTAATGTCCTGCAGCGCCATCTGCACCCCCACCTCGCCCTCGTAGACAATGCACGCGCCGTATACTTCCACGTCCGCCCGCGATCCGTTAGACCGCAGCAGCTCGGTCTCAAACGGCTCGGCCCGCCCCCCTTGGCTTACGATGCGGTCCATCGCTTTCTTCGCCGGTTCCCGCTGCCGCTCCGTCACATAGTCCAAGATGGACTTCTGCAGCACCGCGTCCCGGTCGTCTTCGCCCAGCAGCTTGAGCACAGCGGTGTTGATGTAGCTCATGCGGCTATTGGTTTCGACAATAATGGAGACCGGCGACAGCTCGAGCAGCGAGCGATAGCGCACCTCGCTCTCCTGCACCACCAGCTCCATCCGCTTGCGCTCGCGCAGTTCCTCGGCAATCTTCTGGTTTGCCAGTTCAAGCGCGGCCAGGTTCTCATGGTTTTCCAGTTGCTTTCGGTGCAGGTCAAAGAACACCTGCACCTTGCTGCGCACGATGGCGGGGCGCACGGGCTTGTAAAGGAAATCCACCGCGCCTGCCTCGTAGCCCTGGTAAGTCAACTCGGCCTCTTCGTCCATCGCGGTAAGAAACATGATGGGCAGGCGACGGTCGGGGTCCTCCTCGTGGATAGCCTGCGCCACGGCAAAGCCGTCCATGTCGGGCAGGCGCACATCGAGAATAATAAGGAATACGCCGGGGTCGCGGGCCTGGGCAATGGCCTCTTTCCCGTTCGAGGCCTGCAAGACCCGGTAATGGTCTGAGGCTACGGCGCGCTCAAGCACCAATAGCGATGTGCGCGTATCGTCTGCCAATAAAACCGCAGGCGTGGACGAAGTCTGCATACGGGCCTCCCGCACAATCCGTGGTTACGTATGTCCCCTGACTGGAGTTTACCCCGAATGCCGCGCATTATCAATGACAAAATCCAGAATTCATACAATTGAGCGAAACCTTTGATGCTGAATCAAAGAAACGCCAAGGGTGGGATTGCATGATGAGTCGCCTGAATCGTAGAGTTGTGTGTTCTGGAGTGAATCCGCCGGTAACAGGGAAGAGTCTTGCATTCGCCGGGTGTTCATTCACGCGGGCAACGGAGCATTCTAAAGATGAAAATAACGAAATCACTTGTAATTGGATTGGCCGCAGTGGCACTGGCCGGTGCCGGGTGCAGTAAAGAACAACCGCCGACAAAGGCGATTGAGGAATCCCGCCCGGCAACCGACACGGAGAAGCAGGCCACGGAAATGGGCACGGCGGAACGCCTGCGCATGACCCAGGCACCCGCCATGCCGGGTGCTGTGCCGGGTGGTACACCGGGAGATGTGCCAGCAGCAGCACCTACTGAGCCCGAGTTCAAGTGGAGCGTTCCTAGAGGTTGGGAAGAAGTGCCGCCCACGCCCATGCGCACAGCGAACCTTCGGCTGACGGCAAACCCGGAAGTGGAGATGTACCTCACCGTGCTGCCAGGCGACGGCGGCGGGCTGCTGGCGAATATCAACCGCTGGTACAAGCAGATGGGCGAAGAAGAACTGACCGAAGAGCAGGCGAAGATGTTGTCGAACAAGATGATGTTGTTCAAGCCTGCGGTGTTTGTGAATATCCTGGGCACCTTTTCCGGCATGGGTGCAGAGCCCAAGCCAGACTACGCGCTCTACGGCTTGGCGCAGATCAACGAGGGCCGTGCCATCTTCCTGAAGATGACGGGTCCGAAGAAGGATGCGGGCGCGGAGTTGGGCAATTTTGTGGGCTTCGCCCAGAGCCTTGCCCCGGCAAACCTCGACAGCGCGGAGATGCAACTTAAGGCAGTGCCCGCGATGACCCTTGAAGCGGTGCCCGATGCGGCCCCGGTGGAAGAAGCAGCACCCGTGGCCGAAGCGGCCCCGGTGGCAGAGGCTGCGCCTGCGGCGGCAGCTGCCCCCCCGGCGGCGGGCGGCGCGATTCCCCCGGCGGAAGCGTTGAAGTGGGATGCACCCGGCGAATGGCAGCAGGCGGATGCCCGCGCCATGCGTGTGGTGACATTTAATGCGGGTTCGAGTGAATGTTACATCAGCTTGCTGGGCGGCATGGCAGGCGGTCTTGAGGCGAACATCAACCGCTGGTCGGGCCAGATGGGCGCGGAGCCGCTGACCCCCGAGCAGATTGCAGGACTCGAACAGATCGAAGTATTGGGCGCGCCCTGCGGGTTGGTGGATATCGAGGGAGACTACCAAGGCATGGGCGGCGACAAGCAGTCCGGCTATCGCCTGCTGGGCGTGGTGCGCGCGGGGGAAGACCAGTCCCTGTTTGTGAAAATGATTGGACCCAAGGATGAGATGGCGGCGCAAGTGGAACCCTTCAAGGCGTTTGTCCGCTCGCTTCGATAACCAGGGCCACCAAGGCCGGATGTAGTACGCATGATAAAAAAGACTATCGCCTTCCTGGCGTCGTATGGCTTGGCCTGCGTGTTGTTGACCTTCCTGCTGGTGCTCACCTTTTTGGGCACCATGGAACAGGTGGACCATGGGCTGTTCGAGGTGCAGAAGAAATACTTCGAGTCGTGGTTCCTGATTCACGAGTTCACCACATGGTTTCACCTGCCGCTGCCGGGCGTGTATTTGCTGATGATCCTGCTGTTCATCAACCTGACGCTGGGCGCGCTGATACGTTCGCCGAAAAGCTGGAAGCGCCCCGGCATGATGATTGCGCACAGCGGCATCCTGTTCTTGCTGGTGGGTGGCTTCGTCACGTATGAGTTCTCGAACAGTGGCCACGTGACACTGTACGAAGGCCAGAGCGACGACCATTACCAGAGCTACTACGACTGGGTGATTACGATTACCGAGCTCGACGCGGAGAACCCGCGCACCTTTGAGGTGCCCGGTGCGGAGTTCCAGTACCTGAAGCGGGACGAGTCCCGCACCTTTCTTCCGGGCGACCTGCCGTTCATGTTGTTCATTGAGGGCTACATGAAGAACTCGACGCCCGCGCCGGTTCCGCCGGGCGTGGCGTGGGGCGTGGATGGCGTGAACCTGGAGGAGCTGGAGCTGGCGAAGGAAGCCGAGCGCAACATTGCCGGCGCCGTGGCCACGGTGTTTGAAAAGCCCACGGGTGAAATGCCCGCAGGGGGCGATGTGATGAGCCATGCGCTGGCGCAGGGCAGCGGCTCGGCGCAGGTGGGTTTGCTGTGGGGCATGGCGGCTGCGCCGTGGGTGGTCACCGTGCAGGGCAAGCGCTATGCCATCGACCTGCGGCACGAGCGTTTCCCGGTGCCGTTCAGCGTGAAGCTGGAGAAGTTCACGAAAGAGATGCACCCGCGCACCGGCTTGGCGTCGCGCTATGAAAGCCGCGTGACCATGACCGAGGGCAGCGTGACGCGCGAGATAGACATCAAGATGAACGAGCCGCTGCGGCACAAGGGCTTCACCTTCTTCCAAGCTTCGTTCATCGAGTTGCCAGGTGACCCGAAGGTGGCGTCGGTGTTTGCCGTGGTAAAGAACCCGGCGGATCAGTGGCCCAAGTATTCTTGCTACGTGATTGGCATCGGGCTGCTGATTCATTTCTGTCAGCGCCTGGCCGCTTACCTGCGCAGTGAAAACAGGAGACGCGCGAATGCGTAACACGATACTTGCCACCACGCTTGCGCTGTTGGCACTGACGACTGCCGCGCAAGAGGCTGCTGAGGTTGCCGCGCCGACTGCGGAGTCGGCTACCCAGGCGCAAGTGGAAGAAACCACCGCCGCAACCGAGGCGGCGACAGTGGAGCCTGCCGTTACCCCGCGCGAGTGGGACAAGAAAACGCTAGACCTGTTCGCTACGTTGCCCGTGCAAGACGGTGGGCGCATCAAACCGCTGGATACCTTTGCCCGCTTTACCCTGCTCGGACTGAACGGCAAGTGGAGCATGGAGACCCCGGACGGTCGCAAGCTGAAGGCACTGCCTTGGCTGCTGGATTGCCTGTTCTACCCCGAGGCCGCGCGCGGCTACCAGCACTTCATTATCGACAACGCCGAGGTGGTTGCTGCTATTGGCCTGACCACGCACGAAGCGAAGCGCGACCGCTATTCCTTCACCGAGCTGGAAGACGGAATGCACAAGCTCTTCCAGCTGGACAACGAGTATCGCCAGAAGGAAGAGAAAGACCTCACGCCAATCGAGCACCAGATCAGAAACCTGGCCGAGAACGTGATGACGTTCTCGCAGATCATCTTCTACTTCGAATTCGCCAAGCGCACGTACAGCGGCGAACCGGGTACGGCGGTGGGTTCAGTGTTGCGTCCCGATGACAAGGCGGGCGTGAGCCTCGCGCTGATGCGGCTGCCCGAGGTGATGCAACGCCTGCGGGACATGGGTCGCACCATGGCCGGAGACGCCATCAACAAGGAGGCCGAGGCCATCGCCCTGCTAATGGACGAGATTGAGCGGTCGCTCGCACCCACTCCCATCTTGGCCATCGCCCCGTCGGGCGTGCTCGAAGACCCGGTTTGGCGCAGCCCGGCGGACATCGCCCGGGCGGCCTTCGATTTCCAGAACCCTGACGCGGCCAAGGGCAACCCCATTGAGATATTGGCGTTGGTCGAGCGTCTGCCCAGCCTGCGCGATCAACCCGAACAGTTCGGCGAAGTATTGCAAGCCTTCCATTCCAAGGTGGTCGAGGCAGCGTCGAAGCGCGGCGAGTACGACAAGGTGCCTCTCGAGGTCACGTATTACCGCATGAACTTCACCACGTACAGCCAGGTGTTCTTCATCGCGGCGTTCATCATCGTGGCGTTGTCGTGGCTTCTGCCTCCCAGCCGATGGATACGCTATGTCACCCAGGCTGCGCTGGCGTTGCCGCTGGGCCTGCTGATCACCAGCATCGTGATCCGCTGCATCATCCGCGAGAGACCGCCCGTGTCTACGTTGTATGAGACGGTGCTGTTCATCACGGCGTGCTGCGTGCTCACCGCGTTGATCATCGAGACCATGAACCGGCAGCGCATCGTGATTGCCGTGGCGGCTTTCCTTGGCGTGGCGGGCATGTTCCTGGCGAACCGGTATGAGATTAAGGAAGGCGTGGACACCATGCCCTCGCTGATTGCCGTGCTCGACACCAACTTCTGGCTGTCCACCCACGTGACCACGGTGGTGATGGGCTACGCCGCCGGGATGTTGGCGGGTGCCATTGCGCACATCTACATCATCGGGCGCTTGTTCCGCATTCGTATTGCAGACCGCGCGTTCTATCGCGGGGTTACCCGCATGACCTATGGCGTGCTGTGCTTCGGCCTGCTCTTCGCCACTGTGGGTACCATCCTCGGCGGCATCTGGGCGAACGACAGCTGGGGCCGGTTCTGGGGCTGGGACCCCAAGGAAAACGGCGCGCTGATGATCGTGCTGTGGTCCCTCGTTATTCTCCACGCCAAGATGGGCGGATACATCCGCGACCTGGGTATCAATATGGGGGCGATATTCCTGGCCATCGTGGTCACGTTCTCGTGGTGGGGGGTGAACAACCTTGGCGTTGGCCTGCATTCCTATGGCTTCACCAGCGGCGTGTGGATGAACCTCTTCATCTTCTGGGGCATCGAGACCGTGGTGCTGCTGGCGGGTTTTGGGCTTTGGGTGCTTGGCGATGATCCCAACAAATCGGCAGCGCGGGCACGCGCTGCTTCGGCTACAAATTAAGAATCAGGCGGCGTGCCTTGGCTCCTTTGCCATTCTGAATTCTGAAATCGAAATGTGGTAGGCTGAATCCAGCAGGGTTGGGAGAGACAAGCGTATGGCGACGATTCGTGTGACGGGCGTGCAGATGGAAGTGCGACCGACGAAGAAAGAGAACCTTTCCCGGATACTCAACCTCATCGAGCACGGCGACTGCGATGTCGTGGTCTTTCCGGAAATGGCGCTGACGGGGTACAATAACGACTTCAGCGACGCCCGCACCGAGGCGGCGTGGAACGACATTGCAGCCATGTGCCGCAAGACCTACACCACCGCGATTGTTGGCACGGGTGCGCGCTTCGATGGACACGCCCATATTCAGGCACGTATCTTTGGGGACGATGGCGAAGTGATGGGAACACATGAGAAGCTGGTGCCCACGCAGGCCGACCGCGCATGGGCGCGCCCCGGCGAGGAACTGCGCGTGTTCAGCAAGGGCGAGCTGATCTTTGGCTGCCTATGCGGCAACGACCTTTGGGTGGCGCCGGGCTTTGGCCCCTATACCGACCACCGCCTGAGCTACCAATTGGCCAAGAACCACGGTGCCCAGATTATTTTTCACCTGAATAACTCGGGAACAGACCCGCAGTATAAAGACTTTTATGAAGCCAACCTGCGGCTTCGTGCGAAAGAGGCGGGCTGCCCAATTGTGACAGTCAACGCCTGCGCGCCGAATGGCGAAATCAACGTTGCGAGTGGTGTAATTGGGGCAGACGGCAAGTGGATCAAGCAGGTAGCCCGCTTGGGCGAGCACCACTTCACCGTTGACCTGGAGGTCGAGTAGCCGGCTGTGATGGAAGACATACAACCTGAACCTTCGGAAGGCAGTAGTAGGCGGCCAGTCGGCCACAAATCGGGAGCACTCTCCTGATGAACCGACTGACCCTCGAACTACTCTTCCTCTTAACGCTCATCCTCATCAATGGCCTGCTGGCGATGGCGGAGATGAGCTTGGTATCCGCCCGCAAGGGCCGCTTGGAACAGCGCGCGGCGCGCGGGGAACGCGGCGCGCGCATGGCATTGCGGCTGCTCGAAAACCCCACCCAGCTTCTGTCCTCGGTGCAAGTGGGCATCACCATGATCGGCGTGATGACCGGCGTGATTGGCGGCGCGGCATTGGCGGACGAACTCTCCGTGTTCGTGGCGCAATTCCGTGCGCTTGCTCCCTACAGCGACACCATCAGCATCGGCATCGTGGTGGTAGCGGTCACCTATTTCTCGCTCATCCTGGGCGAACTGGTGCCCAAGCGCATGGCGCTCACCCGGCCCGACGCCTTTGCCTCTGCGCTTGCCCGCCCGCTGTATGTGCTGGCGCAGATGGCCTCGCCATTGGTGTTCATCCTCACCCGTTCCACGGACGCCCTGCTGCGGCTGGCTCGCCTGAGCCTGCCCGATGAGCCCGTGCTGGTGGACGAGGAAATCCGCGCCCTGCTGCGCGAGGGCACCGATTCCGGCTCGATGGACATGGTCGAGAAGAAGATGGTGGAAAGCGTGCTGCGGCTGGACGATCTTCCCGTGGGTGCGATACTCACGCCGCGCACCGAGATTGAATGGATAGACCTTGGGCAAACGCTCGAGGAAGCCCGCGAGCTGGTAGAGTCGACCGCGCACTCCGTTTACCCCGCCGCGCGCGACGAGCTGGACGACATCGCCGGGTTCATCAAGGCGCGCGACGTGTTGGCCAACATGTTGCGCGCAGAGCCCGTGGCGCTCGAAACGCTCGTCACCCCGTGCATCTTTGTGCCGGAATCCATGACGGCGCTGCGTGTGCTCGAAATGCTGAAGGAACGTCGCCAGCCTGTGGTCTGCGTGGTGGACGAATACGGCGGCTTGGAAGGCATGGTGACGCTCAGCGACATCTTGCGCGCCATCGTGGGCGACCTGCCCGATTCACACCAGGAAGAAGAGCCCGGCATTCGCCAGCGCGACGACGGCTCCCTGCTGGTGGACGGCCTGTTGTCCATCTCCGAGTTTGAGCACAGCCTGCCGTGGGAAATTGGCGAGGCGGATTTCTCGAGCGACTACCACACCATGGGTGGCTTTGTGATGGAGCAGCTGGGCCGTGTGCCCAACGAGGGCGACAAGTTCGAGTGGCTGGGAATGCAGTTCGAGGTGATGGACACCGACGGTCGCCGCGTGGACAAGATACTGATCACGCGTGAGAATCTGGATTCGGAAGTAAAACACCTGACCCCGCCCGAGGAACCCGTCGCGTAAGGTAACGATTGGTCCCTATTTCCGCATCCAGTTAAACAACTTGCCCCAGCCGCGCCGCTCGCCTTTCTGGAGGTAGCGGTCCAGGCCGATGCCTTGGTCTGCGAGCAGCAGCTCAGATTCCTTGAGCACAGATTCCGGCACTCCCTCGGTGCGGTGGCCCATCTTGCGGGCGGGCGCGCCGCCCCATATTTCAAATTCGCCCACGTCTTTCAACACAACGCTGTGCGGCGTGATCACGGCGCTTTCGCCAATGGTGACCCCCGGCCCGATGAAGCTGCGGCTGCCGATGAAGGAGCGCTCGCAAATGCGCACGGGCTTGGTAATGCGCGGGGCGTCTCGCCAACTACCCGTATGGTTCGAGAAATCATAGATAGTGTCGGTGATGTGGCAATGCTCGGCAATGCCCGCGTAGCGCTCAATCTCGACCAGCTCGTGCGCCTCGAAGAGGCAACCCCAGCTGCACCCCGAGCGCGTGCCAAACACGATGCGCCCCTCGCCATAGGTTCGCATGGTGGGGTTGTTGCGAAAATGGTTGTAGTCGCCCAGCTCAAGGTGGCCGTCCACGGTGAAGCAGGGCAGGGCCAGGTTGGGGTGGCCGCCGCAGCTGGCCAGCTTTCGCCGGTTGCGCCAGTTGTGCCACTTTCGTTCGATGCTGTTCATGGCGGGAATTCTACTGGCGCGGGCGGGTTGGTGTACAATCC
>JBIKMR010000249.1:0-6499 GCA_044359155.1 Candidatus Hydrogenedentales bacterium
GGAACATAGATGTACGGGCGCTCGCTCTGTTCCAACTGACCCTGCACCTGCTGCGGAAGGTTGGACCCGTTATACAGTTCCTGATCCACGGCCGTCATGTCCACGTTCTGTAGCTCTTCCGTGCGCGCAATGGGCGAAAATTCCAGTAGGCGCAGCGTGTTCGATGGCGGAATGCTGGTACTGTATCCCTGCGAGAATTCGTCGTAGAGATCGACTGCATCATACAGCCCGAGGGCGGCCTGTAGGGTGGACACATAGAAGATTACGCGCGCGTCGAACCCGTTGGGATTGTATTCGCGCGAGGCCCAGCTGCGATACCCATAGGCGGGCGGGTAGCTGTTGTTCTCGGTGTAGTACTGCGTCAACGACGTGCGAAGCGAATTGAGGTCCGCCGTCATGCTGGTAATCTTTGCCTTCTCAAGAGCGCGTGGCAAGGCCACCGAAATGATTCCGGCGAGGATGGCGATGATGGCGACCACCACCAGCAACTCCACCAACGTAAACCCATTGCGTTTGGGCGATGACATGGCGTGATTCTCCCAAGGAAATATACGTGCCTCACTCGATTGGATGATAGCACGCAACCTGCGAACCGTCAACAGTTACGCTCGATACAACCTGCGTAACTTAAAATATAACAACGGGATAACAAACTGCGCAAGAGGGTAAACCAGAGACGCGACGACAGATATGGCAATATCCGCAGTTATCTCTTCTTGGGTGTGGGATGGTCCATTGCAAACCACGCCGCTTCTAGCGGTCTCCCAAGGTAGCGTGCCTGAAGCTGGGTCATGGCTTCGCGCTGCTTGGCGTTCTGGTGGTCGTGCCCTAGCAAGTGTAACAGCCCGTGGCAGAACAGCAGCCGCACTTCGTCGCGCATGGCGGCGGGCTGCCCGGGGCTGCGCTGTTCGACGGTTTCCAGCGAGATGACGATATCCCCCAGCATCCGGGGGCCCGGCCCCGCCGCACCTTCCATTTCGAAAGAGAGCACGTCGGTGGGTTTGTTCTCGCCCCGGTATTGCTTGTTCAGCAACTGCATTGCAGGGTCGTCGCAGAACAGCACGCTGACCTCGACCGGCCCTGCCACCCCTTCGCCCGCCAGCACGCGCTCGGCAAGCCGCGTCAGGTCGTCACGCCGGTAGAGCCGCTTGCGGGCGGACTCGGACTGCACGTACACCGCAACGCTCACGCGCCGCCCCCGGCAATCGGGATGATATTGGTGTCGTCGTCGGCCTTGCTGGTAGCGGGGTACGACACGCGCCGGTGCTGGTTCGAGCAGATGCGCTGGGTCACCACTTCGGCGATAGTGTCGAGCTGCTTCATGGTCAGGTTGCAGTCGTCGAACTGCCGGTCCGCCGTGCGCGCGGTGATGATCTTGTCCACCAGTTCGCGCACGCGCTCCTCGTTGGGATTCTTCAGCGTGCGGCTGGCAGATTCCGCCCCGTCACAGATCATCAGTATCGCCGTCTCCGGGCTTTGCGGCTTGGGACCGGGATAGCGGAAGTCCTTCTCGTCCACGTCGCCGTGGCGCTTCTGCTTCAGGGCCTCTTCATAAAAGTAGCCCACTCGCGCGGTGCCGTGGTGTTCGAGGATCCCGTCCACAATCGGCTTTGGCAGGCGGTACATGCGTCGCGCCATCTCCGCGCCCTGGGTTACGTGGGCGGCAATGGCGCGCGCGCTCAGGCGCGGGGCCAGTTCGTCATGCACGTTGCGGTCGGTCTGGTTCTCGCAGAAATACTCGGGCCGCCACATCTTGCCGATGTCGTGGTAATACGCCATCACGCGGGCCTTCAGGCCGTTGGCCTCGATAGCGTCCGCCGCCGCCTCGGCCAGCTGTCCCAGCATCAGGCTGTGCGAGAAGGTGCCCGGAATTTCGAGCGCCAGCTTGCTCAACACCTCGTTGTTCAGATCGGAGTATTCCAGCAGCTGGATGTCCGTGGTGACGGAGAAGAGGCGTTCGAGCGGGGACAACAGCGCGGGCACGGCCATCAAGCAGATGCCACCGTTGAGCAGCACCATCGTAAAGCGTTGCGCCGCCGTGTTGCTCAACAGCGCATCGGTCGCCAGCATGATGGCAAACATTGCGGCAAGGCCTGCCACTATGGCTTTCAGGCTGGCCGTGGTCATGTCGGAACGCTTGCGCACCTTGGTGATGCTGAAGATGCCCGCCAACGACATGGCCGATTGCACGAACAGCAAGCGCCAGTCGTAATCGTATTGCGCGGAAATGAGGAACACCGTGAACAGGCTAAACACCGCCGCCGCGCGCACGTTCACCAGAATGGCGTACAAGATGCCCACCGCCGCCAGCGGCAGCAGGAAGCCGGTCGGCTCGAAGTAGGACGTCAAACGGCTGATGATGGCGGCCCCACCCAGCAACAGCAGGGCTAGCGGCAACAGGTGCGCGCCATATTCTTCGCGCTCGGATTCGTTCAGGAACACCGGCATCGCACGGCGCAGGGCGCCCAGCACAAGCAGCACAATGAAAGCATTCGCCAGCGTGCTGGTAATCAGCCGCTGCGGTGACTGCTGCTCCTTCGCCAATATCTCGCTATACGCTTTCACATCCGAGCGGGACTGCTCGGTCCAGCGTCGGCCTTCTTCCTGGATGATCTCGCCCGCCTCAATCTCGCGCATCACCTCGGGCACTGCGTCGCGCGCCGCCTGTATCGCGCCCGCCGTGGCCACGCGGTCGAGCTCGATGGTCTCGGCCAGCCCCACCTTGGCAACGGCCAGCGCCGCCTCGTGCAAGCGCGCCCATTCGCCAGACTCTTCCGCGCCAGGTTCTGTCGCCCGGCGGGCGGTGGCACGCAGCCGTTCGGCCAGTGCCAGCTCCGCCGCTTGCGCCTCGGGCACGTCCTTCATCACTACTTCGCCGGTGGTCACCGCCAGGTCTGCCAGTGGCTCATCGCGCACGATGACGATGGTGCGCGAGTCCGCACCCGGCGGCAGCGAGTTGCCGCGTATGCCCTGCTTCAGGGTGTATTCCAGACCGTCAAGCGTCAGCGACGTCAGGCGGTCTGCCGTTGAGAAGGTCAGCGTGGGGGTTTCTGTGTCCAGTGCAAGGGTCTTGCGCGGCGTGGTATCTGCTGCCGAAGCTTCCTCCTCGCCGTCCTCCTTTTGCTCCGGTTCTTCAAAGGTGCGGTTCGGAAGCGAAGCCACGTCCGGCGTCAGCCATAGGGCCAACACCGTGGCGCTCGGCCCGTCTTGCCATTCCTTGCCCTCGGCGAGCTTGGCGGCAAAGGCCGTGACCTCTTGCCGCGCGATATCGGCGGGGGTTTGCGTGCTGTCGCTCTTGCGCAGGGCCTTTAGCACCTCTGCCGTCAGCGCCTCGCGTTGCACTGCTATACGGGCAATCAGCTCGCGCACCCGTTCCAGTTGGTCGTGAACGCGCACGGTGTCCACGCGGAAATTGTCGGGCACCTTGGCGGCGGCTTCGTTGCGCGCCTCCTTGGTCTTTTGCAGGTCCACTGCCTGGAAATAGAAGTCCGCGCGAATCTCGTCGCGAGACAACACCGCGCTGTTGATGTCCTCAATGGAGATGGTCTGCTGCTCGGGCTCGCGCGTGAGCGCGGCCACCAGCACCACAAACGCAGCCACCAACGCGCCGCGCTGTATCCATACGGGACGGCGGTTCTCGGGCGCGTCCGGCTTCGGCCCCAGTCGCAGGGTCGAGCCGGTCTTGCGGGAAGTCATCATCCGGCGGCTTCTGTTCCCGGTCGGCACGGGCCAGACTGGTCAGAGTCCACACCCGCGTCGCGGTCGTAGGCGTCAATGATGCGCTGCACCAGCGGATTGCGCACAATGTCACGCTTGTGCAGCCGTACAATCGAAACGCCCTGCACGTTCTCAAGAATGCGCTCGGCCTCGATTAGGCCGGACGGCACACCGCGCGGCAGGTCGATCTGCGTCACGTCGCCAGTAACCACCGCCATGGAGCCTTGGCCGATGCGGGTGAGAAACATCATCATCTGTTCGCGCGTGGTGTTCTGCGCCTCGTCGAGAATTACAAAGGCACCGTCCAGCGTGCGACCGCGCATGAAGGCCAGCGGGGCCACTTCAATGCTGCCATCTTCAAGATAGCGCTGCACGCGTTCCGTATCCACCATCGTGTACAGCGCGTCATACAGTGGGCGCAGGTAGGGGTCTACCTTGGCGATCAGGTCGCCCGGCAAGAAGCCCAAGCGCTCGCCCGCTTCCACCGCCGGGCGCGTGAGGATGATGCGGCGCACGCGCTTGCTCAACAGCGCAGACACGGCAGCGGCCATGGCGAGGTAGGTCTTGCCGCTGCCGGCAGGCCCAATTACCACGGTCATCTCGCTCTCGTGCAGCTTGTCGAGGTACGCCTTCTGCCCATGCGTGCGCGGATGGATGCTGATTTCCTTACGCAGCGCGGGCGCCTTCTGCCCCATGAACCCGGAAATGGACGGGTACGCGGGGTCGTTGTAGGCGGGCGCGGGGTTGGGACCGGGTGCATACATACCTGTGCTCTCCCGAAGGGCGTAATCCAAATCATCCACGCTGGGCGTGTGCCCTTTGCGGACGACGGCGAGCAATTCGCGCAGGACCCAGTTGGCGCGCTGTGATTCGGCTTCTTCGCCAATCACCACCACCTTGGCCCCGCGATCGACAATGCGGACGTTGGTCTCGTCCTGGATGCGCTTGCGCAATTCCCCGTTGTGGCCGAGCAACTTCACGGCCTCTTCCTGGGTGTCGAGCAGCAGTTCGTGGCTCAGGGCTGCGCCCCTAGGGCTGGGGCTGGGGACGCCTCTGCCGTTGTTGGCTGCGGGGTGGGGGCGGCTGGTGCCGGGCTTGGCGCCGCCACCGTGGGAACCGGGTCCACCGGCGCTTCCAGGCCGGCCTCCACCCGGAACACGGTTTCCCCATCGCGCACTCCGCGCTTGATTCGCCGGATGGCCGCCTCGACCTCCACGGGGTCGTTCACCAGGTTGCGGGCTCGTGCTTCCTCCTCCGAGAGTTCCTGCTCGAGTTCGCCAATCTGGCGTTTTGCGGCTTCAATGTCGCGCTCACTTTGCTGGAAAGCTTCATACCGCTCCTGCAGTTGACGCCGTTCAACATACGTTACCGCCAAGCCTACGCTCGCCGCAAGTATCATTACATAGACTATGCGCCGATTTCGCATGAATTGTGTTAGCCCTTCTTTCGGATGCTGTTAAATGCTTCCGCGCCGGGGAAATAACCATCTTCACCCAGCTGCTCCTCGATGCGCAGCAGCTGGTTGTACTTGGCAATGCGGTCGCTGCGCGACGCGGAGCCGGTCTTGATCTGCCCGGCGTTGGTGGCCACCGCGATATCTGCAATGGTGGTGTCTTCGGTCTCGCCGCTGCGGTGCGAGAGCACCGTCGTGTAACCCGCGCGGTGCGCAAGTTGGCAGGTTTCGAGCGTCTCGGTAAGGGTGCCGATCTGGTTCACCTTCACAAGGATGCTGTTGGCCACGTTCTCCACAATGCCTCGACCGAGGTATTCCGTGTTCGTGACGAACAGATCGTCTCCCACCAATTGTACCCGGTTTCCGAGTCGTTGCGTCAGCTTGCCCCAGTTGTCCCAGTCGTTCTCGTCCAGCCCGTCTTCTATCGAGATGATCGGGTACTTCGCCACGAGGTCCGCCCAGAAGTCGATGAGCGCCGCCGCCGACTTTTCCGGCTGGGCCTCCGCTTCCATCACGTAGCGGCCGTCCTTGTAGAACGAGCTCGACGCCGCGTCCATGGCAATCCAGATGTCCTTGCCCGCCTCATAGCCCGCGTCCTTGATGCTCTGCAGTATCATCTCGATGGCCTCGGTGTTCGACTTGAGGTTCGGCGCAAAGCCGCCCTCGTCGCCCACCGAAGTGCTAAGGCCCTTGCCTTTGAGTACCTTCTTCAGGGCGTGGAATACTTCCGTGCCCATGCGTAGAGCTTCCGAAAAGCTGTCCGCGCCCACTGGCATCACCATGAATTCCTGAATGTCCACGTTGTTGTCGGCGTGCTGCCCGCCGTTCAGGATGTTCATCATCGGCACCGGCAAGGTGTGCGCATTCACGCCGCCAATGTAACGATACAGCGGAACCTCGAGCGCGTCTGCCGCCGCCCGCGCCACCGCCAGCGATACGCCCAGGATCGCGTTCGCGCCCAGCTTGCTCTTGTTGCGCGTGCCATCCAGCAGGATCATGGTGCGGTCAATCGAGCGCTGGTCCAGCGCGTCCATGCCCATCAATTCCTGTGCAATCACCGCGTTCACGTTGTTCACGGCGTGCTGCACGCCCTTGCCCAGATAGCGGCCCTTGTCGCCATCGCGCAGTTCCACCGCCTCATGCTCGCCCGTGGACGCACCCGAAGGCACGGCAGCCCGGCCCATCACCCCCGAGTCCAGATACACGTCTACCTCGACGGTCGGGTTGCCGCGAGAATCCAATATTTCACGTGCCTGTACGGCGGTAATGCGAGTCATTGCAGGGTCTACTCCTATGGAATGCTTCGCCCCGGAAGCGGGGCGTCGGGTG
>JBIKMR010000040.1:0-21824 GCA_044359155.1 Candidatus Hydrogenedentales bacterium
CCCATGGCAGAACGAGGAGATCATCAACCCGTTCCAAGACGTGAGCACCTTGTCGTCCAACCCCGGCCTCACGCGACGCGACCGCACTTCGAGCAGCTTGTCGCGCATGGCAACAAGGCGTGCGTCGTCCGCCTCACCCGCACGCCGCAACACGTTCAGCCCTTGATGGTAAGGCTCGTGCGAATGGAAGTTGCCGCCGTTTTCAATCCCGTAGGCACGGCAGAACACTTCCGCATCCTGCGCGCCGAGTATCTCCACAATCTCCGCCTTGCGCCACAGATAGAACTTCCCCTCCTCGTGCTCGCTGTCCGCGTCTTCAGCAGAGTGGAATCCCCCCAGCGGATCGCGCAGATCGCGCAGCACATAGTCCAGCGTTTCACGTGCCACCTGCGCGTAGCGCGGCGTGCCAGTTAGTTGCCACGCCTCGATGTAGGCCTGCGCCAACTGGGCGTTGTCGTAAAGCATCTTCTCGAAGTGCGGCACCAGCCATTCTTCATCCACCGAATACCGCGCGAATCCTCCCCCCAGCAGGTCATACATCCCCCCGCTCGCCATGCGGTCCAGCGTGTGGGTGGCCATGGCCAGCGCATCGCGGTTGCCCGTGCGGCGGTATTCCCGCAGCAGCAGCCCTATCGTCATGCCACTGGGAAACTTCGGTGCGCCGCCCCACCCGCCATGGGTCGCGTCATAGGTTTGCTTCAAGTCCTTCACCGCCGTATCGAGCAAGGTCGCAGGCGGCGGCGCATCGCTGCCCGCCCCCTCCGCCATAGCCGAAAGTTGCGCCGACACATAGTCCGTCAGTCCCTCGGCGTTCTTGTGAACTTCATCGCGCCGGTGTTGCCAAGCATTCAGCAAACCATTCAGCAAGGTCAGGAACCCAGGCCGACCATAGTGGTCCGTGGGCGGGTAATAGGTGCCGCCATAAAAGGGCTTCAGGTCCGCCGTGAGAAACACCGACATGGGCCACCCGCCCTGCCCGTTCAACGCCACCACGGCGGACATGTAAATATCGTCCAGGTCAGGCCGTTCCTCCCGGTCCACCTTGATACTCACAAAGTGCGCGTTCAGGAACGCGGCAATCGTCTCGTTCTCAAAAGACTCCCGCTCCATCACATGGCACCAATGGCACGCCGAATACCCGATGCTCAAGAAAATCGGCTTGTCCTCAGCGCGTGCCCTCTCAATCGCCGCATCCCCCCACGGGAACCAGTCCACAGGGTTGTGCGCGTGTTGCAACAGGTACGGGCTGGTTTCGTGGGCGAGGGCGTTGGGCATGGCGGGTTCCTTGGAATGGGGATTATAGAGGAACACCGCCTTTGCTATACTGGCTTCATGAAGAAGCACTCCCCCGAGATACGCGTGCTGCCGGAAGACGTGGCGAACAAGATCGCTGCGGGCGAGGTGGTCGAGCGTCCGGCGTCGGTGGTGAAGGAGCTGGTGGAGAATGCGCTGGACGCGGGGGCCACGCGCATCAGCGTGCGCACGGTGGCTGCCGGGCAGCGGCTGATCGAGGTGGTGGACAACGGGCATGGCATGTCCGAGCAGGATGCGCTGCTGGCGGTGGAGCGCCATGCCACCAGCAAGATACGCACGGCGGAAGACCTGGACCACATCGGCACGATGGGCTTTCGGGGCGAGGCGCTGGCCAGCATCGCGTCGGTGTCGCATTTTGTGTTGGTGTCGCGGCGCGAGGAAGACCCCGCCGGGCACCGGGTGTACATCGACGGCGGCAGCCTGCGCGAGGTGAACGAGGTGGGCGCACCGGTGGGCACGCGCATTAGCGTCAGCCGCCTGTATTTCAACACCCCCGTGCGCGCCAAGTTCCTGAAGGGCGTGACCACCGAATTGAGCCACTGCATCGACGTGGTGCAGCGGCACGCGCTGGCGCGGCTGGGTGTGGGCTTCCAGTTCTTCCACAACGAGAAGCTGCTGATGGAAGTACCCGAGCACGCCAGCCTGCACGATCGCATTGCGCTGATCTGGGGCATGAGCTTTGCGCGCGAGATGATCGAGGTGAGCGGTGAGGCGCATGGCCTCAAGCTGCATGGCTATGTGGGCCTGCCCAGCCTGACGCGGGCGCAGCGCTCGCACCAGTATTTCTTTATCAACCAGCGCCCCGTGGTGAACCGCACGCTGCAATACGGTTTGCAGGAGGGCTACCGCCAGACGGTGATGATTGGTCGCCACCCCGTGTGCGTGCTGTTGCTGGACGCCAACCCCCGCTTTGTGGACGTGAACATCCACCCGTCGAAACGGGAAGTGCGCTTCCGCGATGAGCGCGAAGTTCATGACGCCATCCGCGAGGTGGTGCGGGCGCGGCTGGAAAGCATCGAGACCAGTGCCGCCCGACAGCAGCAGGCAGACACGCAGCAGGAACGCATGGCCCCGCGCCCCGTGGCGGATTGGGCCGTGCCCACCAAGCCTGCCCCCCCACGCCCCGAGCCACGCCCCTCAGACCCGGTAGAACAAACGGACAACGGGGAAGCAACGAAGCCGCCGGTCCGCCGTGAGCCTGCCCCCGAAGCGCCCCGCTGGCGAATGCCCACACCGCCGCCCGAAGTGGCGCCGCCGGATCAGCAAGCCCTGCCGGGCTTCGAGCATCGCCAAGCCAAGACCCCGCTGCAGCCGGGGGCGGTGTATCAGCCGCTGGACCAGTTCGGCAACGAGGCCTTCCAGCTCTTCGACACCTACCTGCTGGTGCCGAGCGAGGACCGCTTGCTCATCATCGATCAACACGCGCTGCACGAGCGTCTGAATTATGAGAGCCTGATGGATGAGCTGCGCGATGCGGACTATGAATCGCAGCAACTGGCGGTGCCCATCGTGCTCGAGGTGGCCCCCTCGCAGGTGCGGCTGCTCGAGTCGAACATCGAGACCTTCCAGCGGCTGGGCATCGAGATTGAACCCTTCGGTGGAAACACCTTCCAGATAACCGCCACCTGCCACCTCTACGACACGCACCTGGTGCGCGACCTGATCTACAAACTGCTGGACGACCTCGGGCAGGGCGACCTCTTTGACATCGACCACTTCATGGCGGAGGCCCTGCGCCTGGCCACGCGCGCGTGCCATGCCTCGATTCGCGGTGGCGACCGCCTGACCCAGCAGGAACGGCAGGCCTTGATTGAAGGCTTCCGTCGCCTGCGCGCCCCCTACACCTGCCCGCATGGCCGCCCCATCATCGTCGAGCTGACGCAGAGCCAGATGGAAAAAAGCTTCGGACGGATTCAGTGACCCCCCAAGTTATCGGCGTGGTGGGGCCCACGGGTTCCGGCAAGACGGCACTGGCCATTGCGCTGGCCCAGCGGCTGGACACCGAGATCATCTCCGCCGACTCGATGCAGTTCTATCGTGGCATGGAAATTGGCAGCGCCGCGCCCTCCCCGGAAGAACGCACCGCCGCGCCGCACCATTTCGTTTCCTTCCTCAACCCGGACGAGTACATGTCCGCCAGCGATTTCGCACAGGCGGCCCGCCCCGTGGTGGCGCGCCTCAACGAACAGGGCAAGGTGGCGGTCGTCTGCGGCGGCTCGGGACTGTATGTCTCCGCACTGGTGGATGGCCTCTTCGAGGGACCGGGCCGCGACGACGCCGTGCGCGACCGCTTGCAAGCGGAAGCCGAAGCGCTGGGTAACAAGCACCTGATGGCGCGCCTGCAATCGGTGGACCCCGACTATGCCGCCACGCTCACCAGCAGCAACGACCGCATCCGGTTGATTCGCGCCCTGGAAGTGTACGAAACCACGGGACGCCCCTTCGGCCAGTGGCACGCGGAACACCGCGCCGCCGTCGCGCCTTTGAGCGCCGTGCTGGTTGCCCCCGAATGGCCGCGCGCCGAGCTGTATGCCCGCATCAACCTGCGCGTCGAGGCAATGGTCGCGGCGGGCTGGGTGGAAGAAGTGCGCGCCCTGCTCGACGCGGGCTACGCCCCGCATATAGAACGGCTCAAGGCGCTGGGCTTCCGAGAAATCGCGGCCCACCTGCGTGGCGAACAGACGCTCGAGGAAGCCATCGCCCAGGCCCAGATGCACCACCGCCGCTACGCCAAGCGGCAGACATCGTGGTTTAACAACGTGGCCAAGGCGCGGTGGATTCCAGCAAGTTTGGATACAGATGCATGGGTTGAGCAGGCGCTGGCCTAACACGCAGGAAACCTAGGCTTGGTATCGTCGAGTCTTATGCGGACAAAAAGAGGAATTGCGACATGATGCGATGGATGAAGCGGTGCGGTAGGCAGGTGGCCTTGGGCGCGTTGATGCTGGCGGGCAGCGCCACGGCGGAGCCGCTGAAGATTATTGCCGGCCCCTACATGAACTACCCCACCACCACCAGCATGGTGGTGCGCTGGGAGACGAACGAGCCTGCTGCATCCGAAGCGGGCGTGGGCATCAGCGTCGATAATTTGGAATGGACAGCAGGCGCGCCCGAGGCGACCTACCACGAGGTGAAGCTTGAGGGCCTGACCCCCGGCAGCTTCTACTTCTACAAGGTGCGCTCGAAGGGGGCAGATGGCGCACTGGCCGAGAGCGAAACCTTGACCTTCCAGACCGCCATCGAGGGCGACACCCCCTTCTCTTTCGCGGTGTTCGGCGACACGCAGGCCAACCCCGAGATGGTGGCCAAGCTGGCCGCCCACGCATACAGCCAGCGCCCGCAGTTCACGCTGGTGGCCGGGGACCTTGTGACCGATGGCCTGGACAAGAGCCACTGGCTGGACCACTTCTTCGCCAACATGCACCCGCTCAATTCACGCGTGCCGCTCATCCCCTGCCTGGGCAACCACGAAGAGGACTCGCACTTCTACTACGACTACTTCTCGCTGCCCGCGCCGGAGTATTACTACCGTATTCCCTACGGCAACCTGGAAATGTTCATTGTCGATTCCGAGCGCCCGCTGGTGCGCGGGTCCGAGCAATACAAGTGGCTGGACGAGGCGCTGGCGTCCTCAACCGCCACATGGAAAATCGTCTGCCTGCACCGCCCGGCCTTCTCTTCCGACGCGGACGACTTCGGCGACTCGACCATGGTGCGCGCCACGGGCGGCGACATCCGTATGCGCTTCGCTTCCGAGCTCTACGAGAAGCACGGCGTGGACATCGTGTGGTGCGGGCACATCCATTCCTATGAACGCACCCACCCCATGAACGCGGGCAAGCCCTTCATCGGCAAGGGCGTGGTGTACATGATCACTGGCGGCGGTGGCGGCGATCTGGAACAAGCCGCCCCCTGGCGCTTCTCCTTCGCAGCCAAGGTATACAGCGGCCACCACTACACCATGGTCAACATCCACGGACCCAAGCTGCGACTCGACGCCTACGACATCGAGGGACGCATCTTCGATACCTACGAACTAACCAAGTAGCCAAAGTCCAAAGGGCGCGAATAGGTGGATTGACCGCCGCTCTTACTTCAACTCGCGGACACGAATGTTGCGGAAGCGGGTCTTGAGCCCCTCAAACTTCGCGCCTTGGTGTACTTGCAGGGCGATGTGGCCCTTGTCTTCGAGGCGCGTCTCGTCGTCGCGCCAACTGGTTACGTGTTCGCCGTTAAGCCAAACCTCGATGCTGGGCGGGTTGCCCTCGACTACGGCAAGTACCTTGTTCCACTCGCCCTGCTTGAAGAGTTCCTTCCACCGTTCATTGCGCACGATGAACCCGCCCGTGCCTTCTCCGTAGATTCCACCAATGTCGCCGCTCTCGTAGTTGTCCACCATGATCTGGTAGCACTTACCCTCGGGGGTGCTGCGCAGGAAGATGCCGCTGTCCAGCGTGGCGTCGGGGTTGATCTCCAATTCAAGGATGAAGTCGCCGTATTGCTGCGCGGAATAGATGATGCCGCCATTGCCGGGCTTATCTTGCGTACCCTCTACCACGCCGCCGGAAACCGTCCAGGACTGCGTGTCGCCGTGGCCATTCGCGGTGGCGATGGTCCAGCCTTCGAGGCTGTCCGGCTTGAGCAGGGTCTGCCAAGCGTCCGCATTGCTCACGCCGCCCGCCGCCTTGGCGCAGGCATAGAGAAACAACACCCCGGCCACGCCAATCCAATGCTTGCGGTTCATGTTTCCCTCTCCCGTAAATTAGGCGATTACCGCCTCGAGGTCTTCGTGGTATGCGGCCAAGGCCTCATCCACCGCGCCGCCCACTTTGAAGGCCTTATCGAGGTGGGTGACTTCAAAGACGCTGGCCACATAATCCGTCAGCGCGCACACGCGCACGCTGCCGCCCTGCTTGGCGGCAAAGCGCATGGCTTGTATCAGCTCGCTCAACACGGAGCTGGTGATAAACGCAATGCCCTCCAGGCTTACGAGCAAGTGAGCGCCGGGGTTCGCTTCCAGATACCCCATCAGCGCCTTGCCAAAGTCGTCCGTGTTGGCTTGGTCCAGCCGGGGCGTGCGTTGCACGCGGGCCACCGCCACTTTGCCCTGACATTCAATCGTCACCAATTCGTCGGCCATGACTGCTGCTTCCCCTGATATTCGTTTGCTGCCGCATGGTATCCGCTTGCACGGGCACAACGCCACCCTGAAAAGGAAACCCGGCCAAGGCGTTGCCGCCTTGGCCGGGTTGGTTCAATGAATTGTTATTCGCTTAATTGACGACCTTCAGCTCACCGGTGTTATAGCCGGAGAAGTCGCTGGGCACGAAATCGTCGGGGGCCGAACCGCCTGCGCCGAAGCCGCCGGACAAGCCAAGCACACCGGAGAACGCCGGGTCCACATTGACGAAGCTGAGCTGCACTACGCCGTCGTAGAAGAGCTCGACCTGGAAGTCATTCGGGAACCCGGGCGCACCCTTGGTCACCGCGTCTTCATAGGTGATAACCAGCTTCTCGTCGTCCTGCAGGTACGACACCGTGCTGCCTGCAACGGTGGCGTCTACGGGAAGACCGGAAATCTGCGGCGTCTCGAAGTGATCGTCCACGGTGGTCGGGTCGCTGCCCGCTTTACCGAAGCTGATCCAGCCCTGGCTGGAGATGTACAGCGTGTCGTACTCTTCGCCGTAGTAGCTGATCTTCTCGTCGCCAAACAGGCCCGCCTTCACGGGGTCGCCGAAAGCGTCGAAGTCCAACGGGAACGCGCGGCCCGCATCCGGGTCCGTGGGGAAATCCGTGATGCTGGACTGCGTGGCCTCGAAGAAGCTCGGGCCGCCATTCGGGGTGTAGGTAACCGCGAGACCTTCAATATCCGCGTCGCCCACGCCGAACACTTCCGTGAAGTAATCGGGCGCGACCGTCGCCAGCACCTCGGCTTCGCCGCCGTTGCTGGTGATGGTCAGGGTGGCGGTCGAGAAGTCCGTGGCTGCCTTCGTGTTCGAGAACTCACGGTCGATCGTCACCGTTACGGTAACCGTGCCGTCCGCCAGCAGGCCCGTGCCAGAGGCGGGGCTAACCGTTGCCCAGGGCTGATCGGAGCTGATGGTGAAATCGAGGCCGTCTTGCCCGCTATTGGACACCACAAGCTCCTCGACAACCTCGTATTCGCCCGTGGCCGAGTCGAAGTCGAAGCGCAACACTTCCTTGTCCACGGAAACTTGTGGGCCAAAGGGGCACCCGCTCAGCGCCAGCGTCATCGCCAGGGCTGGCATCGTCAAGGTCAGTTTAAAAAATCGTTTCATCATTACTTCCTTTCTGTTGAGTCGCCTCGTCCACGACATCCATGCCGCGGCCTCAGCCTACCCCTGCGCACCTCTGCGCTCTGTCACCACGTTGTTAACTGCTTCCCCAATTTGCTCACTGAAAATATCAGATATCGCTGGTTTGTGTCAACAATCTACTCAAAAATCTAACATCACGCGTAAAGTCTAGCATACCTCGTGCCAAGCCACACAGGTCACTAACCCGTTGCATTGCTTGACTTTACAAGCCTTCCCTTGAGGAAGTTGCGCGTACCCCACTACCATCCGGTACCTTTATGGTCCACCAATCCTACCGGGTCGGTGGCTTGGTCGTTATATTGGCGGTGGCTGGTGCCCCCATTCGCCGCCGATGCGTTGACGTTATTATACACCGAAAAGGAGGGTTTGGAATGCGCGCAGCAATTATTTCTCAGCACGGCGAATTGGACCAATTGCACGTGGGGGAACTGCCCGAACCCACCCCCGGTCCGGGCGAAGTGGCGATAGCCGTGAAAGCGGCGGGCCTAAACCATCTGGACATCTGGCTGCGCAAGGGCAGGCCGGGCCTCAACTTCACGTTCCCCTATGTTCTGGGCTGCGACGCGGCGGGAGTGGTAAAGGCACTGGGCGAGGGTGTTTCGGGCATCAGGGTGGGTGACGAGGTGCTGATCAACCCCGGGCTGGCGTGTATGCGCTGCGAGTGGTGCCTGCGCGGGCAGCACAGCGAATGCCCAACCTTCGGCATCATGGGCATGTCGCGCCCCGGCACCTTTGCCGAGGTGGTCACGGCACCCGCCGTGAACGTGTACCCCAAGCCCGCGCACCTGAACTGGGAAGAAGCGGCGGCCCTGCCGCTGGCGCACCTTACGGCGTGGCACATGCTGTTCACCCGCGCCCAACTGAAGCAGGGCGAGACCGTGCTAATCCACGGCATTGGCGGCGGCGTGGCGTTGGCGCTGCTGCAACTGGCGAAGGCCTCGGGCGCACGGGTGATTGTCACCTCGTCTTCCGCCGACAAGTTGGCGCGCGCCGCAGCACTGGGCGCGGACGCGGGCATCAACTATGCGAGCGACGACGTGGTGCAGCAAGTGCTGGCCCTGACCGGCGGGCGCGGGGTAGACGTGGCGCTGGACGCGGTGGGCGCAGCCACCTTCCCCATCAACCTGAATGCCGTGCGCAAGGCGGGGCGGATTGTGCATTGCGGCATCACCACCGGGCCGGTGGCGGAAGTGAACATCGCCACGCTCTACTGGAAACAACTCAGCGTGCTGGGTTCCACCATGGGCAGCCATGAAGACTTCCGCCTGCTGCTGCAATTCGCCGCTAACACGGGACTTAAGCCCGTCATAGACTCGGTGTATCCGCTGGAACAGGCGCAGGAAGCACAGGGCCTAATGGAACGTGGTGGGCAGTTCGGAAAGATTGTGCTGGCGGTGTGAGGTCAGATGCTGCGGGGTCAGCAGCGCGGTAGCGCTGCGCTCCCAGCAGCTACACGCCCGGCTTGATGGTGGCCAGGGTGATGCTGCACTCGAGGCCCTGCTCGTCGCTCTGGGGGCGCAGGTAGTTCATCTGGTGTACCGCAATCAGGTTGTTCTTCTCGTAGACGCGGTGCAGAAAGTCCACCACTTCTTCGAGGGAAACCCCAGTCAGGCGCAGCTCGACCAGGTCTTGCGGCGTTTCTTCCTTCGCCGCGCGCACGCGGTTGAGCTGGGCGCGATCTTTCAACTTGGCCTCGGTCACCGTGCGGTCCACTTCGGTGAAGAAATTGAAGGACGCGGGCCGCACTTGCAACTGTTCTCGGATGGACTGCTGGCTCTGGATGCGCAGGTTCTCTTCCACCTTGAGCAACTGCGTCATCTCGTATTCTTCTTTGGCGCTTTCCAGCGCGGCAACGGAATTCTCATAGCCGCGCCGTGGGCCGGTGGGCACCCAGTAGGCGGCAAGCAGCACCACGAACACAGCCAACCCGCAGGCGGCGAGCCAGGAGCGATCTCGGTTTTCCAATTGCAACGACATGCTCGTGTTCCTGTTCTTAGGATTGCGGCGCTTCGGCGGGCGCGGGAGTTTCGGCGGCAGGTGCAGGCTCTGCCGGGGCAGGTTCTGCGGGCGCGGGTGCAGGTTCGGCAGCAGCCGGGGCGGCTTCTGCGGGTGCGGCCTCGGCGGCGGGCGTTGCTTCTGGCAGGGGCGCGGGCTCAACGGCACCGTCTGCCGCGGGGACTGCCTCAGCAGCCGCAGCCGCTTCGCCCGGCGTGGCGGCCACGGGCCGGTTCGCCTTAATGCTGAAGGTGGTAACGCCTTCTTCCACGCGCACGTCGGGTTCGCCGTCGAAGGAGAACAAGGGGGACTTCTTGAGTTCCTCGTATATCTCGACCAACTGCCCGCTGTTGCCCACTTTACCCTCGACGGTAAGCCATGCGCTGCGCGCGTTGGGCGCGGCAATACGAATCTCGGACACGTCCACCTTGTCGGAAGGCAGCTTATTGCCCAGTTCGCGGAGCACGTCGATCAACGGGGGATCGGTGAACACGGCGGGGTCGATGCCCTCGGGCAGGCTGCCCTCTTGCAGAGCGAGGATCTCCTCATTCAGCGCTGCCGTCTGGTCGGCCAGTTGCTGCGCCAACAATTCGTTCTGCTGGGCACGCTCGTAGAAGTAGAAGCCCCATCCGCAAATGAGCAGGAAGGCCAAGGCGCAGGAGAAGATCACATGCCCGGCCACGGCCCGCACGGTGGCCCCGGTCTGGGCCTGCTCGCGGGTGAGGTCCAGATGAAACGAGCCGGTGGCGGCGGCATGGGCTGCGCCCACAAGCGCTTCCCAATGGTTGAACTCGGCGTGCTCGTGCAGCGCAGCCTTGGCCGCCATTTGCACGGTAACGCCGGAAAGCATGATTTCATGGTCCACCGGGATGCCGATGGTGTCCGAAAGCGCCGCGGCCTCGGCGTGGCCCAGCGAAATGCCGGTAACGCACAGCCGCTCGACTTCGCCTCCGCCCGCCCACTTGGCGGCAAAGGCGCGCAGGGTGTTGGCGGCGTCGCGCGCAAGCGCCTCGGGCGAGGCCTCGACCTGTTGCGCGGAATACGGCAGGTTACGGAAGAAGGCCAGCTTCTTGTTGTGGGTGATGGCGATGCACGCGTCGCGCTCGCGCAAGTGGAGCACGGCCTGCAATCCCTTGAGCGTGCACGACGATGCCCACAGCGAGGTGAGCGCGGCTGCGTCCACGGTGATGGCGTCCACTTCCACGCCCGCCGCTTGCAAGGGCACGCGGTCGAGGGCGACCTGATCATTGCGCATGGCCACGGCCAGCACTTCGGTCTGGCCTTCAAACTCGCCAATCTGTACAAAGTCGAGCGTGAGGTTCTCGATGGGCAGGGCGAGGTAGGGTTCGAGTTCAAACTTCACGGCGGTCGCCACGCGGCGCGCCCCCCGGAACGGGATGGTGAGGTTGCGCACAATCGTCTTCGCGCTGGAAGCGCAATAGACATACCCCACCACGCGCGTGGTGGTCTTCTCGAGCGCCTGATCCAGCGCGCGTCCCAAGGCCTCCTCGCGCTCGGCGGGGTCCGTGTAGACCGCGCTTGCGGAGGCGAGCTCGAGCACCTCGGGACGTCGCCCACCCGCGCGCACAATCGCCACGCGGACTTCGTCGCCCGATACTTCTATTGCAGCCAGGTTCGTCTTCAGCATCGTCCACCCCTGGGGTTTTTCGTACAGCCCGCTATTCTATCCAACCCGGCAGGGGGTTTTCCCCCTAAATCCCGTCATTCCCGCGAAGGCGGGAATCCAGGCACCAATGGACTCCAATGGATGTTCAAGAACCCGGCGCTCGCCGGGGCCAAAAGAGAGCACTTCAGTTCCCGCACCGTACCGATCAACGACCACATTTCCACGTGACAACGTCGGGTGGCTAGATTCCCGCCTTCGCGGGAATGACGGATGCGGGGTGATCACTGAATCACCTTCCAGTCCAAGATGCGGAAGGGTTCAAATTCGTTGGTGGCCGCGTCTTGCCCGGCCTCGGCGTTGGTCATGATTTCTTCCCAGCGCTGTTGCTGTTCCTGCGTGAGCGTATTCGCAAGGTACTGGTCGTCGGGCCAGGGGGCACGCCACACGTAGGCCTCGATGCGCACCAGCGTGTCGCCGTGCTGGCCATCGCCGTAGATGCGGAAGGCGTTACTCCAGGTTATGAAGGGACTCACGTCGCCCTGCTGGCCACCCTGCTGCTGGTCTTGCTGGTCGATCACCCCGTCGCCATTGGTGTCTTGCCGGTTGCGATTGTTCCGGTTGTTATTGTTGTTGCCCCCCTGCATCTGCTGCTTCAACTGGCTGAAGCTGGTGTAGGGTGGAATCAGTTCGGCGGTGAAGCTGTACCCTGCCGTGGCAAAGCCTTCCATAATCGCCATGCGGGTTTCTTCCTGGGCGCTGTTGATATTGACCGAGCCGTTGGGCGAGCCGTGTACCGTGAGGTATTCGTTGAGCGGCAGTTGGGGCGGGTCGAGCGTGGGGTCGCCGTAGTAGATTTCCGGGGTCATTCCCTTGATCAGGAACAGTTCCTCAATGGTGTCCATCGGGCCGTTCTTGCAGGGGTAGGGAATCTCGAGCCCCTCGTAATAGCTGGCCTCGGCGCCCTCGGGCTCTTCCTCGTCGTCGTCGCCGTAGTCCACCCAGTCGATGATGGCGTCCACAATTACGGCTGCGTCTTCGTTCTCCAGCCGGATGCTGAAGAAGGAGCGGAGCGACTCGATGAGCGGCTCGTTGCGGGTCATCTCGTCGCTGTCCATCGACGGCCACACGAGGGCATTAAGGTTGATCTTCCCGAACTCGTCGGACACGCGGGCCTGGCGGGTGGCGTCGTTCATGGGTTCAAAGGCAAGGCCCATGGCCCACTGGTCGGCGCTGCCATAGTCGGTGCGGCCCACGTCGTATTGCGGATCGTTCGCGCCGCCGGTGCCGCTGGTGGTAATGCCCACCTGTTCTTCCAGTTCCGCGATGGACTCGGGGTCCACGTCTTCCGCCAGCGAACCCATGGCTTGGGCGATGGCGGACTTGGCGGCGAGGGTGGCCTCGAAGCGGCTGTCCTGATTGGCGGTAAGGGACGCGTCCACCTGTGCGTCGTAGGAAAACTCGACTACGATCACGGTGAGCAGCACGACGAACATGAGCACCAGCATGAGCGCGACGCCGCGCTTGCTGGGGTCGGGGTTGCGGCGGCGCATGTTATTGCGTCTCTTCATTGAACAGGGTATCCCCGGAGGCTTCTTCGCCTGCGGACTTGGGCAGGTGGTTCATGTCGGGAAACTGGGTGAGCGCGCCCGCGCCCACGGGCACAGGAAACTGCAGGAGGATGTCGGGCGATGCGACCAGGTCCACGCCCTGCGCATAGAGCGCCTGGAGCTGATCCTCGGTTCGGGCCAGGTTCACGTGCACCTCGATGGCCCACGGCATACGCTTCAGCTCGACCGAGTCCCAGTCTTCCACCCAGGCTTCTTCATAGCCATCGTAATAAAGGATGCCCAAAGAGTGGACGGGTATCTGGCGCACGCGGGCCTGGTCTGCCATCAGGCCGTCGTCTATGGACAGCTCCTCGTCGTCGCCTTTCGGGGCAAGCGGGGTCTCGGTAATTTGCAGCATCATGCGCGCGCCGGGAGCCTGGAAGGCGGAATCAATGGTGAGCATGTCCATGCGGCCTGCCGCCTCTTCGTTCTCGGGCACCAGTTCATAGCGCACCTGCCGCAGCACCCCCGGCAAGGCATAGGCCCCCGGCATGGCTTGCGATGTGCAGAAGGTGATGCTGTCCGCCGAGCCGAAGGGGCCGCTCTCGTCTTCGCCCAGCAGCGCGTAGGTGGGCTGCAGGCAGGGCGGGTCGGTGTAGATCGAGCTCATGTTATCGGAGAAGCTGTTGTAAATGTATTGCTGGAAGCGCAGGTCGGCGGCAGCTTGGCGCGCCACTTCAGATGTGTCCGCCACGGACACGAAGCTGGCATACACGATGGCGCAGATCATGGCGAGGATGGTGACGGCCACCAGCACTTCTAGCATGGTGAAGCCCTGTATGCGCGGGCGCATCATCGGTCGTCATCCGGCTGGGGATTGGTTGGGGTCTTCGGCTTCTTTTTGAACATGCCATCGCCACCTTCGGCATTCTCGGGGCGCACGATGGAATAGACCAGGAAGGTGCGGGTCTGCTCGTCGTCTGGCCCGGTGATGCGGGCGTTCACTTCGTAGAGCTGCACGTTCTCGCTGCCCACCAGCGCGGCATCGTAGGACCAAGTGTGCAGCGGGTGCCGCGCACCAAAGTCTCCCGCGCCCGCATAGATCCCCTTCATCACTTCCACCTCGGCGCGGTTCACGGTGGACTCAAGCATCTGGCGGTAGTCCGCCGAGTTCTGTGCAATCTCGTGCAAGCGCATGGCGGTGTAGTGCGCATCGAGCAGCACGAACACGGCGAGCGCAAGGATGGACACGGCGGCCAGCACTTCGACCAGGGTAAAGCCTTGGCGTGAATTGCGGGCGCTCATAGCGTGACCCTGCCGCCGAGCACGTTGGTGGACCCGCTGATCGGGTCCCAGATGACGGTCATGTAGTCGCCGTCTTCGTTGCGCACGAACATGCGGACTTCCTGGTCCAGCCCGAGCGGGGTGAGCGGCAGTTCCACTTCGCCCTTGTTATAGGCCGAACCACCAATCACCACCGATTCGATATACACGCCATCGGGCAGGCGGGTGCGTTCGAGCACGGGGTCGGTGTATTCCTTGTACTCAGGTTCGATTTCCTTTTCGAGCGAGAAGTTGTCCTCGAACAAATCCCCCACGCCATCAAGAATGCCGCCGTCGTGCTTCACGTTCTTGGCGCGGCGCATGGTGGCTTCCCGGGCGAAGCGGTCGAACTTGGTACTCATCTGCTGGTCGAGCGCGGCGGGGTCGAAGCCTTCGCCGAAGGCGTCGAGCTTGCCGTCTGCCAGCATCTGCGACATGGCCTCGGGCGTGGGCTCTTCGCCGCTACGGCGAAACTCTTCGAGCATCGCCATTTGGTCTTGCGAGGGTTCGCCCTCGCCTTCGCCACCCTCGGGGTCGGGATAGATGATCGCCACGGAGTAATACTCCTGGCTGTTCAGGTCGAAGTAGACGGTGATGTCTTGCCGGGTCATGGCGGCTTGCGCGGTGACCGCGCGGCCATAGCCCGCCAAGTGGCGGGCGCTACCCTCGAGCGTGGTAGAGGAAATGATGGGCAGCAACTGCGGCACGGCGATGGCCGACACCACGCCGATGATGAACACGACCACCACGATTTCGAGAAGGGTGAAGCCCGCATGGGGGCGACGCACAACACGCGAGAGGGACACCGTGGCCGGTGTCCCTCGAAGCGTTAAGTTCTGTGTCGCTTGCTGGGTCATGCTTTAGCCATTGCGCCTATTTGTTGGCGGCGCCAAGGTCCTTGCTGGAAATGTCGGAGGCGACGTCAGTGCCACCGGCAGCGCCGTCTGCACCGAGGCAGACGATCTCGAAGTCGCTGCCGTCGCTCGAGTATTTGTAGTCGTTACCCCAGGGATCCTTGGGAATCTCGGCCGCGTCGAGGAAGGGAAGCAGGTCTGTCAGCGAAGTTGGCATCTGCTTGTTCTTCAGGCGGTAGGCCACCACGGCGGTCTTGAAGTTTTTAATCTGTCCCTGCGCGGCGGCCTGGCTGGATGTGTCGATGTTTTGGAACACGTTCACGCCCACAATGGTGGCGAGAATGGCGATGATGGCGATAACCACCATCAGCTCGACCAGGGTGAAACCGGCGTTGGCCGGGCGACGGGTGTATCTCTTCTTCATGCTTTGCTCCTCCTCGAAGACGGGGACGTATGTGACGTAATGCTATAACGCACGGGTTGGGTTAAATGTTACTGCTCATCTGCAAAATGGGCAACAGAATAGCCAACACAATAAAGCCGACAAAGATGCCCATGACGATGATAATCATGGGTTCCACAAGGCTGACCATGGCGTCGATGGTGAGGCGCACGTCCTCGTCGTAGGTGTCTGCCACGCGCACGAGCATGTCTTCTATCTGGCCGCTGCGCTGGCCCAGCTCAATCATGCTGATCATCATGGAGGGGAACAGGCCGGTCTCCTTGAGGGGCTGGGCCAGGTCTCGGCCCCGGCGCACCCCGGCCTTCACGTCGTTCATTACGCCCTCGATGTGGGTGTTGCCCAGCACGGTGGTAACCACGTCGAGCGCGGGCAGCATGGTGAGGCCGCTTTGCAGCATGGTGCCCATGGTGCGGGTAAAGGCGGCGCAGATCAGCTTGAGGTGCAGCTTGCCGTAGAGCGGCACGCGCAGCTTGAAACGGTCCCACTTCTTTCGGCCCTCGGGCCTGCCCACCCACAGGCGCCACAGGGTGAACAATCCAAACACGACCAGCAGGATGACCCACCAGTAGTAGCCGAGGAAGCGGCTGGACGCGATGAGGAATTCGGTGACCGCCGGTAGTTCGGCTTTCTGCTTCACGAAAATCTGCGTGATGCGCGGCACGATGACCATCATCAAGAATACGATGACGGCAAGGGCGAACATACCCATGAAGGCGGGATAGGCCATGGCGGAAAGTATCTGCGCGCGCAGCTTGGCCTGGCTTTCCAGCACGTCTGCCAAGCGCACGAGCACGCCTTCAAGCGCGCCGCTGGTTTCGCCCGCGCGCACCATGTTCACATAGAGCGGGCTGAAGAGCCGGGGGTGCTCGGCCAGGGAATCGGCCAGGCTCTTGCCGCCGTTCACCTTGTCGCGCACGTCGTAGATGGCACCTTGCAGCCGGGCGCTGGCAACCTGGTCTATCAGCGCGCCGAGCGCCTCGACCATGGGCATACCGGCCTGAAGCAGGGTGGCGAACTGGCGGGTGGTGAGGGAAAGCTCGCGGGCGGAAACGCCGCCCCGCCCGGCCTTGCGCACCTTGCCATCCTTCGCGATGGAAGCGCCGCCTGCATTGCCTTCCTTAATGTCGGTGGGATACAGGTCCAGCTCGCGCAATTTCTTGCGGGCCTGCGCGGCAGAGTCCGCGTCGATGACGCCCTTGGCGGGTTTGCCGGTGGCCTTGCTGATGGCCTTGTATTCGTAAACCGCCATTCGGTGTGGGTTGTCCTCGTTGCTATATAACGATTCAGGGGGTATCTATTGGGACGACAAGGGGCAGGACTGCGTGCCGGTTCTCGCCCGTCCCGGTAACTAACTGGTTGCGACTTCTTCCATAAGCTCGTCGCGCGTTACGCGCATGATCTCCTCGATGGTGGTCTGGCCCTCGAGCACGCGCTCCGCGCCGTCTTCGCGCAGGGTGCGCATTCCCTCGCGGCGGGCTTCGCGCTTGATCACGTTCGAGTCCACGCCCTGGAGCGCGAGTTCCTGGATGCGGGGCGTCATGACCATCAGCTCGAAGATGCCACTGCGCCCGAGGTACCCGCGATCCTGGCAGTGCTTGCAGCCGATGCCGTGGTAAATGTGGGTGCAACGGGGGTCGTTGGGGTCCACGCCCAGCTCGATGAGCGTCTCGCGCTCGGGGTGATAGGGCTGGCGGCAGTGCTCGCACACGCGGCGCACGAGGCGCTGTGCCTGGATGGCAATGCAGGAGGAGGTGACGAGGAAGGGTTCGATACCCATGTTCACGAGGCGGGTGATGGCGCCCGCGCTGTCGTTGGTGTGCAGGGTGCTGAACACCAAGTGGCCGGTGAGCGAGGCCTGCACCGCCATCTCGGCGGTTTCATGGTCGCGGATTTCGCCGACCAGAATGATGTCGGGGTCTTGGCGCAGGATGCTGCGCAGCCCGGCGGCGAAGGTGAGGCCAATCTTGGGGCGCACCTGAATCTGGCCGATGCCGGGTATCTGGTATTCGATGGGGTCTTCCACCGTGATGATGTTCTTGTCGGGGGCGTTCACGCGCTGGAGCGCGGCATAGAGCGTGGTGGACTTGCCGGAGCCGGTAGGCCCGGTGACCAGGATGATGCCGTGGGAGCTGGTGATGAGCTTGTCGATCATCTGGTGGTCACGCCCGCGCATTCCCAGCTTTTCGAGGCTGAAAAGGAAGTTGCCCTTTTCGAGGATACGCATGACCACGCGCTCGCCGTGGGCAATGGGGATGATGGACACGCGGATGTCCACCTCGCGCCCGCTCAGGCGAATCTTGATGCGACCGTCCTGCGGCAGACGGTGCTCGGCAATGTTCAGGTTGGCCATGATCTTCACGCGGGAAACCACGGCGGCCTGTTGCGAGCGGGGCACGGTGAACTTTTCGTAGAGCACACCGTCCACGCGGTAGCGCACGCGCACGTCTTTCTCGAAGGGCTCAAGGTGGATATCGGATGCGCGGTCCTTGATGGCGCCGGTGATCAACAGGTTGATCAGCTTGATGATCGGGGCCTCGTTGGCCAGGTCGAGCAGGTCGCGCTCGGACTCGACGTTGTCGAGCGAGTGGACCTTGCCCTCTTCGTCATCACCCATGGTGATGCTGTCGATCATCTCGGCGGCGTTTTCGCCCTGCTGCTCGAAGTAGCTGTCGATAATCTTCTGTATCGAGGCGCGCTTGCAGAGTACGGGCAGCACGGGGCCGCCCAGCAACAGGCACAGGTCGTCGAGCGCAAGCAGGTTGGCGGGATCGTTTATGGCCGCGTAGAAGATGCCGTTCTCTTGCTTGAACGGCACCATGAAATATTCACGGATGAAGTTGATGGGGGCCTTGGTGGTGAGGGCCGCCTCGACTTCGCCGTTGAGCTCGGCCTGCACGGGGATGCCGTATTGCTGGCCGAGGGCCTCGAGCAATTCCTCCTCGTCCACGTAGCCGAGGTCAAGCAGGATATCGGCCACGCGCTTGGGGCGGAGCTTCTTCAGCTCAAACGCCTCCCGCACCTGTTCGCTATCCAGCTTGCCGCGCTTCTGGAGAATGTCGCAGAGCTGCTGTTCCTGGGCTGTCGCCATCACTACCTCTTGATGTCGCCGCGGCCATAGGCCTCGTCGAGCGTCATGCCCTCACCCAGCAGCTTGTCGCCGTGTTCAATCGCAGGACGGTGGTTCTTGCGCTGGTCGCGCTTTTTCTTAACTTTTTCAAAGAAGCCCTGCTCGAAGAAGTGTTCGAGATTGGCCCTCTGGTATTCATCCACGGTGAAGTGCGTTACCCGCTCCAGGTCCACGCTCTCTTTGAGTATGTTCGGGGTGACCAGCGCCACCAGGTTCTGCTTGCGCTGGTTGGTGCCACGGCCACGGAACAGCAGGCCAAGGATGGGCACATCGCCCAACACGGGGGCCTGCGTCTTGCTGCGCGAAGCCGTGTCGCGCAACAGACCCGCGAGCACCGCCGTGCTGCCGTCTTTCACCAGCACCTTGTTTTCCACCAACGACTTGTTGGTGGTGGGGCCGAGCAGGTTCACGTCGCCAATCTGCTGGTTGGCCGGGGCCACTTCGGAAATCTCAAGGTTGATCTCGAGCAGCACGTTGTCGCCTTCGCTGATCTGCGGGGTGACGGTCAGCTTCACGCCCACGTCTTCGCGGCGGATGCTGTTGAAGTTATTGAAGTTCAGGTTGTTGTTGTTATTGTCCGTGCCGGTGTCGGTGTTGCGGCGCTGGTTGGTAACGAAGGGAACTTCCTGGCCGACGGTAACGCTGGCTTCTTCGTTGTCCACCGTGGTCACGTTGGGCAGGGATAGCACTTCGAGATCGGTAACCGTCTCGATGGCTTGGAACAGCACCGGCACGAAGGGAACCTTGGCCGTGCCGCCGCCGGGAAGATCAACTTCGATGTCGTCGAAGATACCTGCGCTCAGGCCGCCTCCACTGCCGAGGCCGAGCACGGCACCCGCGAGCGCGGCAGCGCCCGTGAGTGGATCTGCGTTGCCACCCGTGGCGATACCAGATGCTGCGGCTGCAATTTGCTGCAGCTTGGAGGTGCTGGTAAGGCCAAATCCATCGTTGCCCGTGATGCCCGCCGCGTCTACGCCGACCTGATAGTCGTCGGTAATGGTAACGTCCATCACGGTGGCAAGCACGTTGACCTGGCGCTGCGGCACATCAAGCCGGGCGATGAAGGCCTCGAGCACCTTGTAATCCTGGGGAGACGCCACAATGAGCAGCGAGTTGGTCTGGTCGTAACGGGTGACTTGGACTTCGCGCTCGAAGGGCTGCACGTTTCCGCCGCCTGCGGCTCCGCCGCCACCGCCGCCGCCCGCGCCGCCACCGCCTGCTGCAGCAGCCGCGCCGCCTGCTCCCCCGCCGCCGCCGGTGGAACGAGGCGCAGAACCGATGAGCGGCTGGATGGCCTGCTCGACCATTTCCGCATCGGCGTTCAGCAGTTCGTATACGTGGAGATTGTTGGACTCGTACGGGGTGGGCGTGTCGAGCCGCTTCACCAGGTCGCGCGTCTTCTCCATCATGCCGGGGGTGGCCAACACGATGAGCGAGTTAAGGCGCTCGTCGGCCACGGTGCGCAACACTTCGGTGTTGCTACCCACCACTTGCGAATCTGCGCCGCCGGGTATGGGGCGCGTGGGGCGGCGGACGTTGTTCGCCTCGGGCGCGCGCTGCGGGCGACCCGGCTGCGCAGGCTGGCCGGGCTGGCCTTGGTCAAGCAGCACCTGCTGCAACTGTTCCGCGAGGATTTCCGCGCGGGTGTATTCGAGCGTGAAGATTTCCATGCCGGTGTCGCTGCCGGCAACGTCGGCTTCCTTGAGGAAGTCGAAGATGCGGCGGATGCCGTCGGCGGTGTCGGTGATGATGAGGGTGTTGGTGGGCAGGTAGGCATCGATGCGGGCCTGCTCGCTGCCCAACTGCTGGAGAATCTCGCGCAGTTCTTCCGGGTTCGCATACTTGATGGGGACCACGTGGGTGCCCAAGCCATCGAAGCCTTCGGGCGGGCCTTCCATGCCCTTGTAAAGCGGCACCTTCTCCGAACGGCGCGCGCCGGGATCGGGCATGATCTTGATCAGGTTGCCATCGAGGCTTTCGACCATGCGGAAGCCACGGCTGGCCAGCACGGATTCGAGAACTTGGTAGGCCATTTCGGCAGGGATTTCGTCGTGCGTGATCAGGGTGACCTGAATGTTGCCCACGCTGGGGTCCACGTCGAAGTTGCGCCCGGTGAGTTCGGCTATTGAGCCAACCACAGTGAGGATGTCAGCACCGTTGAAATCGAAGTTGCCCTTGCCGGTTGCCTTCTCGCCGTTCTTCTCGCCGCCTGCGTTGGCTTCGTTGTCGGCTGCCATGGGGATGACGCCGCCGTTGGCGGGGGCCTGGCCGGGGCCGCGCGGGCCGGGGGGCTGGGCACCGGGGCTGCGCCCCTGAATGCGCTCAATGGGGCGGCGCACGGGGCGCGCGTCGGGCTGCTGGTTGCGCACGGGCGTGGGCATAATCGGCGGCGGCTCTTCCTCGATTGCGGGCTCTTCGGCCTGCTCGTCGGGCAGGGGTTCTTCGCCGCCGTCCTGCATGTTGGGGTCCACGGCGTTGGGGTCGCCCTCGGGAACCTGCTGCGTATCGTCGGTGAATTCGTCCTGCGCGTGGACCGCTGCGGGGAAGAATCCCAGCGAAACGATTCCGCAGAGCAACGCGAGTTTCCAAGTATTCGTCACGACGTTTCCTTCCACGCACCAGCCGCCCGAAGTTGGGCGACCCGGACCACGGCTAGTTCAACCGGTAGGTTATCACCTTGGGCTTGCCACCGCTCATCACGCCAATGCGAATCGAATTGGCATTCTGAAATTTCTGTATGACTTCGTATATCTTCTGTTCGCTGTCTATCTGCTCGTTGTTCACGGTTTGCAGGATATCACCATCGCCCAGGCCCAGCTTGCGTGCCATGGGAACCTGACCAATGTTGTCCGCCGTGACGCCGATAACGTTGCCGCTTTCGTCGCGCGCCAACTCTGGCTTTACCATGGAGGCTATTTTAGAGTAATCGGTCATCAATTCCTGCATTAATTCTTCGCGGTTGAGCGAGATGCGCTGAACGGCACCCGCAGGCTCCGCCGGAGCGGCAGGCGGAGGGGGCGGACCACTGGCCATCTTGCCGTCTTCGCCCTCGGTCTCGTCCATGTCGAGGCGTTCGCGTGCAGACTTGCCGCCAATCTCGTTAAGGATAAACGCCTCGCGGTCGCCCACCTCGACAAGGGTGACGTTGTCCATAATCTTGTCGCCCACCTTGTACACCGCCGCCGTGGTCTGTTGGTCACCTTCTTGGATGACCGCGCTTTCAAAGCGTTCGTCCG
>JBIKMR010000356.1:0-3779 GCA_044359155.1 Candidatus Hydrogenedentales bacterium
AGGCCTCGTCGCACGCAAGCCGGAGCTCCTCCCCCCTGCCCGGCGCATCGAGGATGATGAACTCAAACTCGCCCCCCATGGCCGGGTGTTTGAAGCGGTACTCGCTGGAATGGGGGGCTGCCCCGTCTGCGCAGACGGGGAGCGCGGACAGCAGCGCACTGAGGAGTAATAGTGAAAGCAGGCGGCCCATCGGTAAACCTCTACCAACTATTTTAACATTTGCCACCATGCGGCTGCCTACCCTCGGCCCTGCGCCTTAGATGGACTAATGGCAGAAGCCGTCTTCGGACTCGCCCTCGGGGCAGGGGGTGAAGTTACCGAGGTTGAAGAGCTGCACGGTGCGAAGCAGTTCGCTGAGGGTGAGCACCCATGCGGGCTCGGCGTAGTCTGCGGAGTGGCGTGGGCAGGCTTGCTGTTCGCAGGCGCCGGGTATGTAACCATCCTCGGATTCGCCATCGGCGCAGCAGAGGCCGTCGGCATTGTAGAGCTGGATGAGGCGCAGCATTTCGGTGAGGTCGAATACGCCGGGGGTGTTGTTCCAGTCGGCGCTGTGTTGCGCCAGCTCGCCTTCTCCGTCGGTGCTTGCTTCTCCCTCGCCTTCTTGGGAGGCCTCTCCTTCCCCTTCGACCGTGGCTTCGCCTTCACCTTCGGGGACGACGCAGGCGTCGAGGGGATCGGACACGATGGCGAATGCGGTGCAGGTGGCGGTGTTGCCGAATGGGTCGGCCAGGGTGACGGTGACGTTTACGAGGCCCGTGGCCGCGCAGGTGAAGGTGTCGGGTTCCGCGTCGAGCACAGTGACTTCGCCGCCGGAATCGTCGGTGCTACCGTTGTCGAAGAGGGAGATGTTGGCGGTGGCTGTTCCTGTCTCATCAAGCGCGATGCGCAGGGCACGGCAGAAAACCTGGGGTGGTGTGCGATCGATGGTGATGATGGCAGGCGGGACGACTATTGGGGCGAGCGGGTTGCCGTTTTGGTCGGTGATGGTGCCGGCCTCGTTGGCGGTGAGGGAGAAATCGCCGCTGCCGGAGGAGAGTCCGGAGAGGGTGACGATGTAGGTGAGCAGGTCGCCATCGGGTTGGGTAGATGCGGCGGCGGCAATCACATTGGGGGAATCGATGTCCAGGTTGATGGTGGTCGTGCCGAAGAGGTTGGAGACGGGCTCGGAGAAACGCAGGCGGAACTGGATGCTGTCTGCCGCCGTGGGGGATGGGGTGATGGCTTCTACCGCCACGAGCGTGGGTGGCACGGTGTCGCCCGCGTGGGCGGACTCCGAGTTGTAGTTCCCAGAGACGGGGTTGCCCGCAAGGTCGGTCGAGGTGTCGGGTTCGTATTGCAGGAAGAGCAGCCCGGTGAACTGGGCGGTGTCGGCAATTACCACGAGCTTGTCGGTTTCTTCGTCCCAATCTGCGGAGGTTACGGTGGGCGCTTCCACGGTGGTGCCCGACACGACCGCCGTGAACTCCGCCGTGGTGAAATTGACGATGCGTTCGGAGAAAGCCAGCTCAAAGCGGGCGGTGGCGCTGTTGGGCTGTTCGGGGGGGATGGCCACGAAGGAGATCAACGCTGGGTCGATGGTGTCCACGGTGAGCAGCGTGTCATTCGTGTAGCCCTGCAAGAGGGGATTGCCCGCGAGGTCCAAGATGGATTCCGGCAAGAGCAGCGAAAGGCCAATGGTGCCTTCCATGCTGCCGGTGTCGAGGGAGAGCTGGTAGGTCGCGCCGCTTCCATCCAGGTCCTCCAGATTGGGCGCGGTAACAATGTCGCCTTGGGTAGACAGCAGGAACTTGGCGAGGCCCACCCCGGTGACAGGTTCGGAGAAGGTCACGTCGATATCCACCGTTGCGGCGCTGGGGGATGGATTGCCCGCGATGGCGACGCTGATCTCAGCGCCGCGCGTGTCGGCGGTATGGACCAGCCCACTCTCGACCTTGCTGGCCAGCGGTCGGGCGCTGGCGTCTTGTATGTCGTTGGTATCGCCGATAGCCAAGCCCAGCGTACCTTCTGTGGAGCCCACGGTAACGGTAACGGTGAAGTCTGTGCCGTCGCCGGTAACGGCGGTCACTGTCGGCGTATCGCCCAGGAAGTTGCTACCCAGCAAGGCGAAGTCTTCGGTGCCTACGTTGAGCACGGGCTTGGTGAAGCGCACAAGGAAGTCCACGGTGGTGGCATTGGCAGGCGGTGTGCCCACTAACGTTGTCGCATAGTTCTCGGGGGCAATGGTATCTACGTTAAACGCTGCGGCAATTACGGGCGTGTTGCCCAAGGGGTTGTCGTTGTCGTCGAGTACGTCACCATTGGTGTCGTCCAATGTCAGGGTCAGGTCGCCCTGCATGATGCCGGTGTCTATGGTCACCGTGCCTTGTTGGCCATCGAAAACGAAGTCCGAAATCACAGGCACCACTTCCACGGTGCCGGTGGTTTGTATTGAGAGCAGGTCAACGATAACGCCAGACACGGGCTTGGAGAAGGCGAGCGTGTAGGCAATCTCGGGTGCGTTGGCAGCGGGCGTTCCCACCAGTGTAAGCGTGGCAGTTGGAGGGGTGGTGTCGATGTTGAAGGGGCCGGACTGCGCGCTGCGCGCCGCGATGGAGCGCGCGATGCGGAAGCCTATGCGGTCGTTGGCGGTGTTGGCGAAGGCAGAGTCGCGGGCGGCGGATTCGAGATCGGCGGGATCGCCGGACCAGTCTCCCCCGCGCACCACGCGCAGGGGGCGGGTATCGCTGCCGCGTGGGTCGGGCAGCGGGTCGTCGTGTTCGGCATAGGGGGCGAAGCGGTCGTGTACCCATTCGGCCACGTTGCCGCTCATGTCGTAGGCGCCCAAGGGGCTGAGGCTGTCGGCGGTGGCGTTAGCGCCGTTGTAATACCCGACAGGCGTGGTGAAGGGTGCTGCCGTGAGGGCGAGGGGGTTGGCGCTGTTATAGTTGGCGCGGGTGGCGTCGAGCGTGTCGGCGCTGAATCCGTAGAGGAATGCGGGCGCATCGCCCGGCCATGCGGCGGCGCGTTCCCATTCGGCCTCGGTGGGCAGGCGATAGCCGTAGGTGTAGGGATATCGAAGTGCCCAGTTGCCGCCCAGTTCATAGGCGGGGGTATAGCCATCGGCCTCGCTCATCCAGTTGCAGTAGGCTACCGCGCCGTACCATGTGACCATCGAGACGGGGTGGTTGTCCATGGGGATGGAGTCGCGGGTCTCGACCGTAAACGTGCCGCTGCCGAAACTGATGTAGCATTTCGATGAGGTGAGATCGAGCAACATTTGCCCGCCGAGGTACACGTCCCCGCCTGCATAGGGGTCGCCGTCCTCATCCTGCAAATCGCCATTGGTAAAGGCTAGGTTCAGGCCTTGCGCGAACTGAGCATTGGTGATCTCGAATTGGCTGATGGCGTAGGTGGAAAGGGTGGCCTCGAACTGCGGGAAGCTGTTACCGCTGCCGCAGGCGGGGCAGCCTTGGGTGAAGGTATCTTCTTCCACGGACAACAGGTTTTGCGCAGGCACGAGGTTGTCGGAAGTATTGGTAACCCGTAGGCGCGCGCCTTCGATAGCCACCTCGCCCAGTTCTGCCAGCGCATCCCATTCGAGAGAAAATGCTTCCTCGTCATCCACGTCTACTATCGGGTTGGCCGCGTCCAGTTCAGCCAGCGTAGTGGCGTCGCCATTGGGAAAGATTAACTCGACAAGCAAATCGCTCGCGACCGTGTCTGCGCCGGTGTACTCGAAGCTGATGTCGTAACTGCCGCGCTCCCCTTGCACCCGCTCCGCCTGCAACTTGCGCACGTGT
>JBIKMR010000065.1:0-17925 GCA_044359155.1 Candidatus Hydrogenedentales bacterium
TGTGCGCCGGTGGTCCCGTCGGATAGCGGGTCTAGAAAGTCGGGTATGCCATCGCTGTTGTCGTCGCCCTGTCCCTCGTCCGCATCCTGTACGCCGTCGCCATCGGTATCGTGGTCGGGGTGCAGGGGGAAGAGACCATCCCCATACAACTGCTCGTATTCGTAGGGATGGATGAAGGTCGCGTCTTCATCCTCGACGGCGTCGAGGATGAACTCCCACGCGGCGAAGCGCTCGATGAAGGGCGTCTCGCCGCCGGGGCTTTCGGTAAAGCCGGGGTGAACTTGTAACACGATGACAGGCTCATCGGGATCGTAAGCCGCCTCGAACTGGTCGATGCGCGGGTAGCCGGTGGGGTTTTCCACGAGCAGCTCGTTCACGTCTATCACGCGCTCATTGGAGCCGGGCAATCCGTCGTACCACACTTCGAGGTCTGCCGTGCTGCCGTCGTTCAGGGCGTCGATGGTCGTGGCGTCGGTCAGCCCGAAGGGCGCGCCGAAGGTGTGGATGGGAAAGCCCAGCACGCTGCGCGACAGCGCCAAACCATCGGCCAAGTGGGCACGCTGGAAGTTGAAAGGCTGGCCGAAGAATTCGGTCAGCGGGGCGGCCTTGAGCGGGGACTGCCAAGCCTTCTCGGGGGTGAGCAGCTTGTCACCCACGGGATTGCCGGAGTGATCGTAGCCGTGGTGGAAGAATTCAACCAGAAGTGAATCGTTCAGCGCGCGCGTGATGGAAGTGAACTCGTTTGCGCCCGAGAGGGTGTAGAAGTCGAGGCTGTTGGTGATGACGCCAACTGAATGTTTAATGCGCCGCGTCTCGCTCATGTAGTCAAGGTACTGGTTCCACGCTGCGGAGACCGTTCCGTCATAACTGAGGTAGTCGTCCGCCTTGATGAGGACGAACTGCTTGAAGACCAGCAGCGGCAGGCTCTCTCGCACGGGCGGGTTCACGCCGTCGTCAATGTCCACATGGAGGAGAACATAGCCGGGTTCGTCGGGCGCAGTGAACGCAATGCTTTGCCCGTCTGGGTCAATGTCCCCTGCCGTGGCGGACCATGTGAAGGTGTAGCCGTCTTCGGGCAGCACGGGGGGATCGAGGGTGATGGTGAGGGAATCGCCCGCGCGCAAGGCGGGAGCGGGGGATTCGATAGTGAAATCAATAGCGCCTGCCGACGCGCAGGGCAGCGCCAACGACAGCAGCGTTATCAGCCAACGTGGTAACGGCATCCGCAATTCCAGCGGTAGGTATGCTCTTGCGGCCCAACAGCGGGCCACCCCCTGCATCCACCTCTTGGCCTAAGTATAGCACAGGCACGGGGATGGGTGGCGGGGGGATTGGATATATGGAAGGCTGGAAAACTGGAATGGGAGGAACAGGGAGGGTAAGAGGGAAGAGAGGAAGAGGGTGAAGACTGCCTGCTTGCATCTTTGTTCATGGGGAAAATGTGTCACGGCGTAGCTTGGCGGACTGGCCGTGGGGTATCGTTTCTATCGCACGCATTAACCCACTGGTGACTTCCTTGCCCGAACTCTACGCTGACATCGTCCTTCCCATGCCGCTCGACAAGGCGTTCACGTATCGTGTGCCGGAGCGGTATGTGGGGCGTGTGGCGGTGGGTATGCGGGCCGTGGTGCCGGTGATGAACCGGATGGAGACGGGGTTCATTGTGGGGCTGAAGGCGTCCACCGAGGTCGAGAAGCTGAAGGATATCGTGGAGCTGCCGGGGGACTCGCCCGACTTTGACCCGGCGATGCTGCGGCTGTGCCGGTGGCTGGCGAATTACTACTGCTGTTCCTGGGGCGAGGCGCTGCAATGCGCCATACCCGCCGGGCTGCGGGTGGGCGGGTTGGTGCGCTATGCGCTGGCTGCCAACGATGTGCCCACGGGCCGCTTCACCGAGGGGCAGCGGCAGGCCATTGCCGCGCTGTATCGGGAAGGGGCGCTAACCTCGCGAGAGATGGAGAAGCACGCCGGGGCCGATGCGGCCAAGGCGCTGCCGGGGTTGGCGCGGCGCGGGGTGGTGCTGGCTGAAACGGTGACCAAGCGGGCGGCGACCAACATCCGCACGGAAACCTATGTGCGGCTGGTGACGGAGAACATGCCGGACAACGACGCGCTGGCAGCGCTGCAACGTCGCGCGCCAAAGCAGGCGGCGATGTATCTGGACCTGCTCTATGGCGAGCCCGAGCGCGCGGCGGCGGAGCTCTGCCTGAAACACGCGGCCAGCAGCACGGCGCTGAAGGCGCTCGAGGCGCGGGGATTTGTGGCCCGGTATGAGGTGGAGTATTACCGCCAGCCCTCGCTGGGCGGCACGCATAATGACCCCGGCAAGCACGCGCTGAATGTCGAGCAGCAAGCCGCGCATGACGCTGTGACGGCGGCGATAGACGCGGCGCGCTTCCAGACCTTCCTGCTGCACGGCATCACCGGCAGCGGCAAGACGGAGGTCTACCTGCAAATCATCGAGCACGCGCTGGCCTGCGGTAAAGACGCGATCATCCTGGTGCCGGAGATATCGCTCACGCCGCAGACGGTTGGGCGGTTCTATGCGCGCTTCAAGGAATCCATCGCCGTGCTGCACAGCGCGTTGAGCGCGGGCGAGCGCTACGACGAATGGCGGCGGGCGCAGCGCGGGGAGGTGCGCATCGTGGTAGGGGCGCGCTCGGCCATCTTTGCGCCCATGCGCAACCTTGGGGTCATCGTGGTGGACGAGGAACACGACACCTCGTACAAGCAGGGGGAGACCCCGCGCTACCACGCGCGCGACGTGGCCATCATGCGGGCGCACTTGTCCGGCGCGGTGTGTGTGCTTGGGTCGGCCACGCCGAGTGTCGAGAGTTATTACAACAGCGAGCAAGGCAAATCGCAGCGGTTGGAACTGCACACGCGCGCCACGCAGGGCGTGCTGCCGGAAGTACGCGTGCTGGACATGCGCATCGAGACCAAGGAGTCCAGCGGTAAGATGGTGCTGGCACCGCTGTTGGAAGAAGCCGTGAAGCAGCGCGTGGCGGCGGGCGAGCAGGTCATCCTGCTGCTCAACCGGCGGGGCTTCTCGCCGTATGTGCTGTGCCCGTCGTGCGGGTGGGCGGCGGAGTGCGCTCATTGCAACGTGTCGCTCACGTATCACCGCAGCGACCACACGCTGCGTTGCCACTATTGCGGGGAGAGCAGCGAGCCACCGCAGGTGTGTGGCGCGTGCGGCGGCAAGACGCTGGTTTACTTGGGCCTCGGCACGCAGCGCGCCGAGGAGTACCTGATGCAGGCGTTTCCAACCGCGCGCATTGCCCGGATGGATGCAGACACCACCTCTGAAAAAGGCGGGCACGCGAAGATACTCGGGCGCTTCGCCAAGCGCGAGATCGACATTCTCGTGGGCACACAAATGCTGGCGAAGGGGCACGACTATCCAGCGGTGACGCTTGCGGGGGTCATCCACGCGGACACGGGGTTGGGCCTACCCGACTTCCGCGCGGCGGAACAGTCCTTCAACCTGCTCACGCAGGTGGCGGGGCGCGCGGGGCGGGGTGACTTGCGTGGCGAGGTGATCATCCAGACCTATCGCCCGAAGCACTACGCCGTGGTGGCGGCGGCGTCGCACGACTACGCGCAGTTCTACGCGCAGGAGATCGAGCACCGCCGGTCGGCGGGGTATCCGCCGTTCCGGCGCATGGCCAACTTCCTGCTGGAAAGCGAAGACCCCGCCGAGGCCGAACGCTGGGCCTTTCGCCTGCGCACGTTGGCAAAGGAACAGATCAGTGCGGGCGCGCCCGGCAGCGGGGTGCCCAGCGTGGGAATGCTGGGGCCATCGCCCGCCGTGGTGTCTCGCGTGAAACGGCAATACCGCTGGCAACTGGCGCTGCTCTGCAAGAACGGCAAGCGGTTGAACGAAGTAGTGCGCGCCATACGCGACGCCTTCGCCGAGGCAAAGCCACCTGCTGCGGTGAAGCTGAAGATTGACCTGGACCCGTATGGGATTGGGTAAGCCCAGAAACGCGGCTGGTTGCAAAGAATGCGCATGACCGCGTAGGATTCTGGCAGGCATTCGCTCTAGTGTGGAGTGATCTGGCGCGCCGCAGTGGCATAGCGCAGGGCTGGCTCCCCAATTCACCCGCCGATACCCGGCGCTTTTTTCTACGGAGGACATTCGAGATGCTGATGGATTTTGGCGGCGTTAAGGAAGACGTCACGACCCGCAAAGAATTTTCCATGGCCAAGGCCAAGCAGGTGCTGAAGAAGGAGACGATTGCCATTATTGGCTACGGCGTGCAGGGCCCGGCACAGGCGCTCAACATGCGCGACAACGGCTTCAACGTCATCGTCGGCCTGCGCAAGGAATCCAAGGATTCCTGGAAGAAGGCGGAGAAGGACGGCTGGAAGAAGGGCGTGAACCTGTTCACCACCGAGGAAGCCGCCGAGAAGGGCACCATCATCCAGTTCCTCGTGTCCGACGCCGCACAGAAGGCCTATTGGCCCACCCTGAAGAAGTACCTCAAAGAGGGCGACGCTCTGTACTTCTCCCACGGCTTCTCCATTACCTACAAGGAACAGACCAAGGTCATTCCCCCCGCGAATGTGGACGTGATCCTCTGCGCCCCCAAGGGCTCGGGCACCTCCGTTCGCCGCAACTACCTGGCAGGCGTGGGCATCAACGCCAGCTGGGCCGTGTTCCAGGACTTCACGGGCAAGGCTGAAGAGCGCTGCAAGGCCGTGGGCATTGCCCTCGGCGCGGGATACATGTTCCCCACCACCTTCCAGAAGGAAGTCTACAGCGACCTCACCGGCGAGCGCGGCGTGCTGATGGGCGCGCTGGCCGGCATCATGGAAGCCCAGTACGAAGTGCTGCGCAAGAACGGCCACAGCCCGGCGGAATCGTTTAACGAGACTGTCGAGGAACTCACCCAGAGCCTCATCCGCCTCGTCGACGAGAACGGCATGGACTGGATGTACGCCAACTGTTCCGCCACCGCCCAGCGCGGCGCGCTGGACTGGAAGCCCAAGTTCAAGAAGGCTACCCTCCCCGTGTTCAAGGAACTCTACGAGCGCGTGAAGAACGGCGACGAGACCAAGCGCGTGCTGAAGTCCACCGGTGCGCCGGACTACAAGGAGCAGCTGGAGAAGGAACTCAAGGTGCTGCGCGAGAGCGAGATGTGGCGCGCAGGCGCGGCATCGCGCGCCCTTCGCCCCAACGTGCCAGAAGCCCAGCGCGTGAAGTCCATCCACGGCGTTTCCGGGCGCGGCCACAACTAGGCCAAGGCCGGGAAGCAGGCATATATTCAGGGTCGCAGCAGGCGCAAGTTTGCTGCGGCCCTTTGCTTGTGTCCCGGTTGTGCTTGCTGTATGCTTTTGAGCGGAACGTCGCTTCGGCGACGCGCCGCAACATGCACCGATATTCTTAACGTTCTATATTTTATCTGTCTTTTTTGATCGTTGTTGTGGCGCAAGAAACGAAGCAACCAGCCGCGCGTGTCGAACGGTAGGCAAGCGCGGAGACGTGTGTCTGTCCCTTGGGCCGGGTTTATGTATAAACCCAAGGCCACATCGGGTAGACCAGGGGGAGTCCGTCAGTGGAGGAACTGGTCTCGCACACGGAGTTTGGCCCAGTAAACGGGCGCGACTTCGACTACGTGTGGGAAGGGGATTATCTCGAAGCCTGCCTGTGCAGCGACGTTGGAAAGAAGCGGGAGAAGAACGAAGACTCCTGCATTTTCACCGTACCGGAAGATCCGGAAGCGCTGCGCGATCGCGGTCTTTTGTTCGCGGTGGCCGACGGCATGGGCGGCGCCAGCGCGGGCGAATACGCCAGCCGAATGGCCTTGAACATCCTCTCCAGCGCGTATTACAACAGCCCAGCTTTGCCGCTTCCGGCATTGCTGCGCTCCGCCATTGAGGCAGCCAACAGCCGCGTTTTCGAGGAAGCGGAGATTAACCCGTCCCTCCACGGCATGGGCACCACCGTGTCCGCCGTCGTGCTGCATGGCGATTCGGCCTATGTAGCCCAGGTGGGCGACAGCCGCGTTTACCTCTTGCGCGAACGCGCAGGCATACACCAGCTCACCAAAGACCACTCCCTCGTAGCCGAGCAGGTACGCAACGGACTCATCACCGAAGAGGAAGCCCGCAAGCACCAGTTGCGCAACCTCATCACACGCGCCGTGGGCATCAAGGAACAGGTGAAGGTGGACCTCTTCGCCCTCAAGCTGCGCCCCAATGACACCCTGCTCGTCTGCAGCGATGGCCTCTGCAACATGGTGACCGACGAGGAAATATCCCACACGCTCGCCATCGGCGAACTGCACGCCAACACCAAGAAGTTGATAGACGAGGCGAACAAGGCCGGCGGCACCGACAACATCACCGCCCTTTCCCTGCGCATCACCACCACGCCCCCCAAGTGCCCCGTGCAAGAAGGCGCAGACGCCGTCCATCTCAATAACGGCGGTCTATGGGGAAAGCTACGGAAGCTGTTCGCGTAGGGTAATCACCCTTGTTGTTGTGGCTGGGTTTCTGACCCCGCCACCCCCGAGTCTTCGAGGCCCCGCGTTTCAGCGGGGTCCCGACCGAAGCTTGTCCGCCTATGGCGGGGTCTCTTCTTAAGTTTCCCTCGGTCCCCGCCTACTTCTACTTCGTGGGCCGCGAAAACGTAAATGCCAACTCAGCCGTTTGCCCCTCGACCACGGTTACCTTCGCGGTCTGCGCGCCCAGCTTCTCGTGGGTCGCCGTGATTTCATACTCCCCTGCCGGAAGATCGGCCAAGGTCGCCGCGCCCGTCGTGTCTGTCACCGCGAAGAAGGGATGGTCCAGCACGGTGCAATAGGCGAACATCCACGGGTGGACATTGCACGCAAAGGTGAACATCGGCTCGACCTTGTTAAAGGTAACCTCGATCTCCTGCACGTTACCCGGCATCCCCCGGTTAAACGGCGTGTTCACGCGCGGCTGCGCGTTTACGTTATGCAGCGTGCCATCGGGGTTGTGAATCTTCAGCGGCTGACCGGAACGCACGCCAAACACGCGCGGCGAATAGCGGCACCCCTCCTGCGTCAGCAGCACGGGCTCCGTAGGCACCGGGTAGGTCTGGCCGACAGGCAGGCCGGAACTCACCGCCACCAGCACGTTCGCCATCACCTGTCCCTCGCCCAGCACCAGCGCCTCGCTCACCAGCGGCTCTTTCCCCTGGTAATGATCCACACAGACCTTGTCCTTGCCCATGTCGATGGGCTTGAAGCTAGGCACCGTGCCCTCATACTTCGCGGACACCTTCACGCCGCCACCGGCGTACGCCGTCAGCGAAACCCCTGCCAATACAAGCGCAGCAAAAACTCGAATCATCGGGTACTACTCCAGAATCTTAAAGCCCTTCAGGCCAACAATGAACAGAATCGCCGTAATCTCCTGCGGCAGCTTGTCCTGCGCGCTCAACGCGTCGAGCAAAAGCACCGCGTCAAAAGGCAACGCCACCGCTTCCGCCACGCCCATCAGCATCACACGCTGCTCCGGCGTATAGTCCGCCGCCTCACTGCGCAGATACGTGGCCGCACCCTGCCGTCCCACCGCCACCAGCTTCTCCTGCGGCGTCGCGTTGATCAGCGCATCCACCTCGGGCGGCAACACTTTCACCGACGCGCGCAGCTTCAGCAACATCGGCACCAGCTTGGCCAGCCCGACTTCCGCAGCCGCCCAAGCCGTCTCAATCTCTGCCTTCTTCTTCTCGCCCAAGGCCTTGCCCGCGTCATACGCCGTGGCGCGATCCGCCAGTTCAGGGGCCATCTTCCACGCCTCGGGATCATCCGCCCCCAGCACAAGGTTGTCCGCGTACCACTTGATCATCAGCGGCCCATGGAACGACATCTGCGCCCGCTGGTTGTCACCAAAGAATTCCGACACACCCGTGTGTACGCCCTGGAAATCATTGGTGAGCGAACAAAGGAAAGTCTGCCCTGCCCCCGTGGACAACGACTTCACGCGCAGCAACATGCCAATCTGCGCGGCGGGTATGCCCGGCATGGTGATGAAGCGGTCGCCACTCAGCTGTACCTCCGTCACCAACGCCGTGGGACGCAACACGTCACCTAGCAGCGACTTCGGCAGCGTCGCTTCCCACGTCACTGCCGCCAACGAGGACTCGCGCTTTGGCGTCGCCCCCTTCAGCCCGTCCATGGCCAGCGCCCCCAGCTTCTCGATGGATGCCGCCTTCGCCTCGGCAGTGTCTCCCAGGTTGGCGGTCAAGTCTTCTGCCGCGCCGTTGAAGAACACCAACGGCAAATCAGCCCGCGTTCCCGCGCGCAACTTCTCCGCAATGCGGCCCGCCACGCCGCGACCATTCAGTGGCTCGGCACCAAACTCCACCGGCGGGTGAATGGCATAGTTCACAATCATGCCAATCGGCGCGCCCGTGTGGTCCTGCGCAAGCAACACCCCAAGCGTGCTGTCCAGCGTGGGGCTCGCCCCCTCAATGGGCTTGTGAAACTCGGGAGCCTCCGTCTCGGCAGTAAGGTATTCCGCAGGCGCAAGCGCAGCTTCCGCCGCAACCACCGCCTGAGTGATGGAATCCACCATGTCGTTGAAAGACTTCTCGTCATACTTCCCAAAGAGCGCCTCCACCAGCGTGCCTTGCAGTACGCCCTTGCGCCAGCCGGTATTCGCGCCAGTGGCGCCAATAAGCAGCGCCTGCGGATCAACCTTCGACCCAGCCGCCGCCAGCTTCGCGGCAACAGCGTCATGCACGCTGCGATCCAAACCCGGCACGTCTGCCGACACAAAGGTCGCGTACTTGTCCCCCACGCCCAGCACCAGCGCATCCACTTCAAAATTCTTGAGCGGGTCCGGGTTCTGCCCATCCACCACGCGCGCCGCGCCCGCCGTCACCGTGCCCACCACGGGCGTAGGCGTTTCAGGCTTTACCGTGGCTGCGGCCACCGGCGCAGGCTCCGCTGGTGCAGGCTCAGTCGGTGCAGGTTTTGCTGGCACCTCTGGCGCGGGCGCTTCCACCGGGGGTGTTGCTTCTGCGGGCGGGGTCTCTTTCATCTCAACCGGTGCTTCCGGCTCAGGCTCGGGAGCAGGGGCAGGTTCTGGCTCAGGCATAGGCTCAGGGGCCGGAGCTGGCGTAGGTTCAGGCATCGGCTCAGGCGCTGGTGCAGGCTCGGGTTCTGGTGCTGGCTCAGGTGCAGGCGCGGGCACAGGTTCCGGTACAGGAACAGGCTCAGGTGCGGGCACAGGTTCCGGTGCAGGAACAGGCTCAGGCTCAGGCTCAGGGGCAGGCATGGGCTCGGACACTGCCTTCGGTTCAGGTGTCGGTTCAGGTTTCGGTACTGGCGCAGGTTCTGGCTCCGGCACTGGCGCAGGAGCGGGTTCAGGTTCTGGTTCGGGAGTAGGTTCCGGCATAGGTTCCGGTGCAGGTGCTGGCTCCGGTTCTGGTTCGGGCATGGGCTCGGGGGCCGCCTCAACCAGTGGCGCATCATCCGGCAGCGTATTGCTTCCCAGCGCGATATCGTTCGGGCCCACCTTATCCTTCGACACGCTCACCGGCGCGCCGTCCGCCGTGCGGAAATAATAACGCGACCCACTCTGCGAAATCTTCACGCCCGTGTATACCTGCCCGTTCACGCGAATAGCGTCCGCCAGTGCCCCTTGGCACACCAGCGCAAAACAGACAACCCAGGCGGCAATCCCTCTTGCCATGATCTTCCTCTCCTCTTGCTAGAAATCCCGCGCAGGGCGGGCAATCGTGCAAGGATAGTTTCAGCACGGCAGGGAATCAATAGCGTGGCCAAGAGAGCGATGCCCGATTTCCAACGCCTCGACTGACAGCTGCGCTAAGGCTACACGGGAGGAAAGCAGAAGCCGTCTTCTGAATCGCCCGGATTCGCGCAGCGGACGTAGTCGCCCACGTTGTAGAACTGCACCAAGCGCAGCAATTCCGTGAGGCTGATTACGAAATTACCCTCGACGAAATCCGTGTCGTGCGGCCCACACGATTCATCCAGCCCGAAGGGCTCATAGCCGTCTTCAAGGTTCGACACGTCACACCCATAGCGCCCGGAGTTGTAGAGCTGCACCACGCGCAACAGCTCGGACAGACTGATGCTCTCGCTTCCATCGGTATCGGCGGTCTGGTTGGGTGGCAACGGCTCGCCCTCGGGGTCGCCCTCGCCTTCGGCGGCGCAGGGTTCTGCCGAGGTATAGCGCACCACCAGCCTTGGGCGTTCGGCTTCGGTTGGGGCTTCTTGCGACAGGAACCGCTTTACCGTGCCGTCATCACTTTCGTCGCCAGTGACCATCCAGCCGAAGTCGGTGAAGGTGCCATTCACCCATGCCTGCACGTCGGCCACCATGCCTACGCCACTCCACACGTATTCACCGTTGCCCGCCACGCTGACGGTGTCGCTGACTGAAGCGGCAAAGTCTCCGCCCGCCGCAATCCATGTTTCCGTATCGTAGTTGGTGTGCAGCCAGGTGGCGTCTCCGACCACCGCCTGCGCGCCATTACCTTCACCATCGCCATTACCGCTATCGGTGGGGTCCGTGGGGCCAGCGTTCCACCCCTTGGTTGCCTGCAATACCGAGACATCCGCGCCGCTGTTGGAGGCGGCCTTGTCCATTATCATCCGAAGTTCCACCCCCACCACGATGGCATCGGCAGGAAGCACGCTGGCAACGTCGAAGTCCAGCAGCGCCCGACGGGCGGCCCCGCTATTGGTGGTTCCCACGAACAGGCGCTGCCCCGCACCATTGGCAAACTCACCGGGGTTCAGTGCGTTGTTGTAAATCATCGCGTCTGCCACGGGGTTGAGGATGACCTCGCACACGAGGGGCTCACCCTCTCCCTCCGCCAGCGCGAGCATGGCCACGGCACAAGGTACGAAGAATACAGCGCATAAAATGAACCGAGAAACCAGCATGTCGTAACTTCCCTTGTGGCAGGGCTGGACCACGGAGTCACACCAAGTGTGCCCTTGAATCGCCATGGTATCCCCCTTTTCGCGCCAACGCAATCCCGCGCACAAGCTAACCTTAAATGGAATCCGAGGCGGAAAATGTAGTACAACACAGGCAAAATAACATGGGCTGCACCCAGCGGCGGACGAGGGTTCCATGAACCTGTTCCAGCCGCGCGCTTCTTTTTTCTATGCGGAGTTCTTGCTGATGTCTAACCTTGACCTGAGCCACGCGGGGATCACGTCCCACGCGGAGTTGTTCCACAACCTATCTTATGACGAGCTTTTTGCTCACGAGACAGACCCTGCGCTTGAGGGGTTTGAGCGCTCGGTGATGACGCAATACGGTGCCCTGAACGTGGACACCGGCAAGTTCACGGGGCGTTCTCCGAAGGACAAGTACTTCGTATACACCGGCGACGCCGTTGAGCACGTGTGGTGGCAAGACCCAGCGAAGCCGCTGGGCGACAATAAGCCAATTACCTCCGAGGTGTGGGACAAGCTCTTCGCCATTGCCACGGGGCAGCTGAACGGGAAGAAGCTGTATGTGCAAGACGGCTATGCCGGGGCGAACCCGGATACCCGTCTGTGTGTGCGCGTGATTGCGGAGCTGGCGTGGCAGGCGCACTTCTGCAAGAACATGTTCATCCGCCCCGAGGCGGATGAACTTCCGGGTTTTGTTCCCGACTGGACGATTCTCAACGCGTGCAAGGCTTCTTGCGAAGACTTTGCGGCGCTGGGCCTGCGCAGCCCGGTGTTTGTGGCGTTCAACATTGAAAAGCGCATGACGATTATTGGTGGCACGTGGTACGGCGGGGAGATGAAGAAGGGCATCTTTAGCATGATGAACTACTTCCTGCCGCTGAAGGGCATTGGTGCATTCCATTGCTCTGCCAACAAGGGCAAAGCGGGAGACACGGCGCTCTTCTTTGGCCTGTCCGGCACCGGCAAGACGACACTTTCTACCGACCCCCACCGCGAACTCATCGGCGACGACGAGCATGGCTGGGACGACGACGGGATTTTCAACTTCGAGGGCGGGTGCTACGCCAAGTGCATCAACCTTTCGGAAGAGAACGAGCCGGAGATCTTCCACGCCATCCGCCGCGATGCGCTACTGGAAAACGTGGTGGTGGATGAGGCGGGTAAGGTGGATTTTGCCAGCGCGGCCAAGACCGAGAACACCCGCGTATCGTACCCGATTTACCATATCGACAATATCGTGAAGCCCCACTCCGTGGGCGGGCACCCGAAGAACATCATCTTCCTTACGTGCGACGCCTTCGGCGTGCTGCCACCTGTTTCTCGCCTTACGGAAGACCAGGCCATGTACCAATACCTGAGCGGGTATACCGCCAAGATTGCGGGCACGGAACTGGGCGTTACCGAGCCGCAGGCGACGTTCTCCGCGTGCTATGGGCAGGCCTTCCTTACGCTTCACCCCACGCGCTATGCCGAGATATTGGGCAAGAAGATGCACCAGCACGGTGCACGCGCTTACCTGCTGAACACTGGCTGGGTGGCGGGCGGCTATGGCGTGGGGCACCGCATGTACCTGAAGGCAACGCGCGCGATTATTGATGCTATCCTGGACGGCAGCATTGAGAATGCCGAGTTCGAGACGCTGCCGGTGTTCAACCTGCAGGTGCCAAAGCGGCTGCACGATGTGCCCGAGGGACTGCTGAACCCGCGCGATGCCTGGGCGGACAAGGACGAATACGACCGCACGCTGGCCAAGCTGGCCGATATGTTTGTGAAGAATTTTCGCCGCTTTGCCGACAACGACGAGGGCAAGCGGCTGGAGGTTGCCGGGCCCCACGTGTAACGGCGAAACGCCCCGGCAGTTATTAATAGTTGACAAAATCAGGCCGCCCGTGCTATCACCATGGGGTGGGCCAAACACAAAGCGGTGGGCAATAGCCCCAAAAGGAGCAGCGGTTACATGAAGCACACCCGGGCCATCACGCGCGCGCCCAAGGCCGCACAGATCAGCAACTTGGCGATTCTCAAGGAATTCCTGATCAACCTCACCGATCAGATAATCGAAGCCATCTTCATCTTCACCGACTAAGGAGTAGGTATCATGGACTCTCTCAAGCACCTGCGCCTGATAACGCAGACCCCGGCAGTGGCGCAGAGCAACTTGCAGATCAAGTTGGAAGGCACCACCATCATGATTGATCGCCTGCTTCTGGCGGACCGTCAGGCCCCGTGGAAGAATGCCGGCCCGACCGTTGACGGCGATGGAACCACCGGTGGAGCCGATACCGGCGGCAACATCAACGTCTAGTTCTTTTGGTTGACGATATACAGCCCCGGCGCGCACCCCGCTCTGGGGCTGTTTCCTTTTCAGCGCATGGCTTATACTGACGGCGACACGGAGCGCTCCCATGAGATTCGGTATCGTCAGCATGATGCACGACCTGATGATTGCCCGACGCAACAACGGCAAGCAGCGCGAGTATGTGCGCCGCGCCCAGAGCCTGCGCATGACCTATGCCGACCTAGACCGGTCGCTGCACGGGCAGTTGAGCAACAGCGGCATCCTGCGGCTGTCGGACGAGTTCGAGGACATGGCCCTGCCGATGCGGCTGGACACGCGGGCCCAGGAGGAAAAGGCCACTGACGCGCCGCGCGATCCCATCAAGGAACTCGACCCCTTAGCCTACCGCCAGATTAAGTCGAACAAGTCGCGCTGACCCACGCACGCCTGATTCGCTTGTCGCAACTGCGCAAATCCACTGATCAAGACTGGAAATGGCGACATGAAGAAATATGTGCGCACAGGCCTGCTTTCCCTCCTCCTGCTGCTCTTGCTGATCGGCGGCTATTTGGGCTACACCTACATGGTCAACCACGGGCTGAACTTCGACTTCGACCCTGAGTATGTCGCCGCTTCGGAAACGAAGATGTGGCAGGCCTACTACACCCGCGACCGCACAACGCTAGGCATCGAGATTGTGAAGCTGCTGAACGAGCAGTTCGGGCTGACCGTGATCAAGGCGGCAGAGCTGGGCGAGGGGCTGGCCAAGACCGCGGTAACCTTTGCCGCCGCGCAGCACAGCTATGAACAGAACACCCTGCCGGGGCTGGTAACGTATTACACGAAGGTGCACGAACTGGCAGGCGGCAACTGGAGCCCCGAAGAAGTGGCGCAGGCAGAACTGGACTGGTGGGTCGCGCGCCGCACGCCGGGCGAGGATTCACCCGAGAACGTGGGTCGCCTAATAGGCGTGCTCTATTCGAAACTTTATGGCGCGTCGAACGCGCATATCGAAAAGGCAGGACTGCTGCGTGCGCAAGCCGCGGCATTGCGAGACGAAGGTGGACTTGACGCGGACTGGGCCACCATAGAGGCCATGCTCGTTGAATCGTTCACGGAACTACACAAGGGCATTGCGCAGTAGGATGGGGCTTCCCAATCCCCCTACTTCGGTGTAACCAAGGGCATCGATGGGCTGGGCACAGTGTCGAGTCCAGCGGTACGGCCGTGCTGCAAAAGCGAGTGCGCGGCGGCGGCTATCATAGCGGCGTTGTCCATGCAGTAGGCGAAGGGGGGCATGAATACGTCGATGTCGGGCAGTGCTTCGAGGCGGTCGCGCAACAACCGGTTGGCAGCCACACCGCCTGCAAGCACGAGCCGGTTCATGCCGCCCTGCGCAAGCGCCTGCCGGGTCTTGATCACCAGCGTGTCTATCGCCGCTTCCTGAAAACTTGCGGCCACGTCGGCCACGTTGGCGGCACCTTCCTGCAAGGCATAGAGCACTGCCGTCTTCAGGCCGCTGTAACTGAATTCCAGCGTGTCCTTTGCGCGCATGGCGCGGGGGAAATCGAAGGCCTTGGGGTTGCCGCCCTCGGCGGCGCGCTGTATCGAGGGACCACCGGGGTACGGCAGGTCGAGCAGGCGGGCCACCTTGTCGAAGGATTCGCCCACCGCGTCGTCGCGCGTGGCGCCGAGAATCTCGTAGTCGTGCGGGGCGTGGCATTGGACCAGCTGTGTGTGGCCTCCGCTGACCACGAGCGCGAGGAAGGGGAACACGGGTTTCTTCTCGCCGAGGAAGGCGGAGAAGAGGTGGCCCTCGATGTGCTGCACGGGGATGTAGGGCAGGTTCCAAGCGTAGGCCAGCGAGCGCGCGAAGCAACTGCCCACCAACAGCGCGCCCATAAGGCCGGGGCCATTGGTGGCGGCAATCGCATCGAGCCGCAGGTCTCCCGCAGGCGCGCGCCCCGGCACGCAGAGGCCTGCGTCCTGCACGGCCTGGTCCACCAGTTGCGATATCACGCGGGTATGCTGGCGCGATGCAAGCTCAGGCACCACGCCACCGAAGGCGCGGTGCAAATCAATCTGCGTAGCCACCTTATTGCACAGCACCTCGACCCCGTCGCGCACGACGGCAACGGCTGTTTCGTCGCAAGAGGATTCAATGGCAAGTATCAGGCTCATTCGAGCAACTCCGATAAGGGAACCAGCGTAATGCCGCCGCCCTCGAGCTTGGGCAGTTCTTCTTCTATCACGTCGAGCGTCAGCGCGCGAAAGTGGCCAATGGCCACAGCGCGCCCGGTCTTGCGGGCAATTCGCACCATCTCGGCCCACTGCCGCTTTATCTCGCCCGCCTCGGCCACGTCATCGAGGAAGACGTCGCGGATGGTCGAGGGTATCCCCATCTCTTTCGCCACCTCAAATCCCTTCGAGTCCGGCCCCGTTTTGCTGTCAAGGAAGAACCAGCCCTTCTGCTTCACCACGTCGAGGAAGAGGGCCATCTGGTCGGCGTTGGCGGTGAACTTTGAACCAGTGTGATTGTTCACGCCCACGGCCCCCGGCACCTGCGCCATCGCATCGGTAGTCAATTGCGCAATCTGCTCGCTGCCCATGTCCACATTCAATTGTCCGGGGAAAGGTTTCACCGTGGTGCTGTCGGTCTGCATGGGCATGTGCAATATCACCTCAAAGCCAATCTCGGTGGCGCGCGTTGCAGTCGCTGCGCCATCGGGCGTGTTGGGTAAAATCGCCAGCGTCACGCGGTTGTCCAGCGCAAGCACGCGCTCGGTCACCTCGCCACCGTAACCGCCATCGTCCAGCACCAAGGCGACGCGCGGCTGGCTGGCGTCGGCCTTGCTGCGCGGTCCCGGCGGCGTGGGCACGCTGGCCACCACCATGGTCTCGCCATCTGCCGCGCCCTCGGGCAGGGCAACCGAGGGATAGGCCACGGGAACGGATGTGGCGTCGATAGTGCCGTTGAGCAGATCAAAGAGATTCGGCTGCGCGTCCATGGGGGCATAGGCCAGCGGCCCCATGCTCATGTCGCCGGTGGGCACCAGCGCCACTTCCACCACGGTCCTTCCGCGCCACTCGACCAGCACCCCGTTGTCGCCCGAGGGCGTGTCGCCTGCGCGCACCGAAACATCAGGCAGGGAGACCTGCGCGACCGAGGCCACCTGCTGAATGGCGGCGGCCAACTCTTCGCCCGCAGGCAGCTTCGGGGCGCGGGCTTCAAACTTGGTCAGGCCCCAGAGCGCGTCGCTGTCTTCGCGTAATTCCGGCATACGCTGGAAGAGCGCGGCATCGGGTATGCCCAATCCATCGAAGGCCAGCCGCACGGCGTTGGCCAGCCGCGTGCTCTCGGGTCGCCAGTCCTGCTGCTCCAAGTTTTCCGGTGCACCGGGGTTGAGCATGAGGCTGGCCACTTCGTAATTCGACATCCAAATCTTCAGGTGACGCGCGCCCTCGGGCACGTCGCGCTCGCGGGTGATGCTCAGGTTATATGCGACCAGCTTGTCGCCAATCAGGTTGGCGATACCATCGATATCAAGCCGGGGTGGCACGGTGACTTCAAACTTGTGGTAGGTCCAGCGGTGGCCGTGTTCCGATTCCACAATGGAGGCGGTGGCATGGATGCCCGAGGGCGGCAGCAGCGACCCGGTCAGCGCGCCTTCGATAACGTGGCCCAGCTCGGCGCTGGGGGCCTCGATGTTCACCGGGCGGTCCTGCGTGAAGCGCACCAGCAGGATTACGGCAAGCACCGCCACCGTCGCCACAAAGCTGAACCCGGCCATGAGGTTAAGCCACGTGGGCGCGGCGGCCACGGCCTCGAGCTTGGGAGACGATTCCCCCTCGGGCTTTACTGCGTCTTCGTCCGGCATACGTTGAGGTTAATCCAGGATATCTCCGCCAGCGGGCGGCCAAAGAAACGTTCGCCCACATCTCGGAATCGTTCGGGGGAATCGGTGACCATGAAACTGTGTTGGCCTATCGCATTGGGTGCGGCGGCAGGCAACATCGCGCGCACAGCGGTGGCGGTTTCGAGGGCGCTGTCCACCAGCGCCACGCCCGGCCCGGCCACCTTGGCAATGGTGCGCGCCAGCATCGGGTAATGCGTGCAACCGAGCACCAGCGTGTCGATGCCTTCCTCCAGCAGTGGCGCAAGGTATCGCTTCGCCACGGCCTCGGCAATCTCGCCATCGGTCCAGCCTTCTTCGGCCAGCGGCACAAACAGCGGGCACGCCTGCGAGATAACCGTGCAACCGGGCAGCAGGTCTTGAATCGCCCGGGTGTATACGCCGCTGCCCACGGTGGCGGGCGTGCCGATGACGCCGATGCGCCGCGTGCGCGTTTCACGCACGGCGGCGCGCGCGCCCGGCTCGACTACGCCCAACACGGGGATGGGCAATTCCTCTTGTAGGGTTTCCACGGCGTAGGCAGACGCGGTGTTACACGCCACAACCAGCAGCTTGATGCCGCGATCGAGCAACACCTCGGCGCAGCCACGCGCGTATTCCACCACGGTCTCGCGGGACTTGGTGCCGTAGGGCACCCGGGCGGTGTCGCCCAGATACACGATGGATTCGCCGGGCAGGGCCTCGGCAATCTTTGCGAATACCGTCAGCCCGCCCACGCCCGAATCGAATACCCCGATAGGCGCAGCGGAATCAGCCATTGGGGGCAGGCTCTTCTGGGGAAGTTTGCTCGGCTGGGGGAGCGGCTTCTGCTGCGGGT
>JBIKMR010000041.1:0-21620 GCA_044359155.1 Candidatus Hydrogenedentales bacterium
CAAGCGCGCGGCGATTGGCTGCTCCACATGGACGCAGACGAGGAACTGGACCCGGAGTCGGCGCAGAACATCCGGCGACTGGTGAAGGAAGACGGCGCAGGCTGCGACGCCTTCGAGATTACCCTGCTGAATTATTGCGACGACCCGCGCGCATGGCGCTGGGTGCCCGTCAGCAGTAACAGCGCCGAGGGCCACTACGCGCGGGGCCGCTCAGGCTATCTGCCCGTGCCCCTGCTGCGGCTGTTTCGCAACCGGCGCGGCTTTGTCTACCGCGAACCCGTGCACGAGAACATTACCGAGAGCGTGATTCGAGGCAATGGGCGCATCGGGCAATCCGGCGCGGTGATACACCACCACGGCTATGCCACCGGCGGGGTGCGCGAGAAGGAAAAGGCGGAGCGCTATCTGGCCATTGCGCGGGCCAAGGCTGCCGCCAACCCCGACAACGTGAAGGCTCTGCACGATTTCGCAGAACAGGCCAACGCCTGCAACCTGCCGGAAGAATCCGAGGATGCCTGCCGCAAGGCCTTGCAGCTAGACCCGCTGCATGTGCCTGCTGCCACCACGCTGGCAAACAACCTGCTCAATCGGGGCGCGTTCCCCGAGGCGCGCGCGCTGTTGGAAAGATTCGAAGCCATGCCCGAACCGCCCGCGCATTTGCTCATGGCGCTGGGCGCGCTCGAATGCCGCGAGGGCCGGCTCGACCTGGCACGCAAGCGACTTGAGTCCGCCCTGCGCGCCAACCCAAAATCCGCCATGGCCCGCCTCTACCTCGCCCGCGTGTACGATCAGCAGGGCGAGATAATTCGTGCGGAGAACGAACTGAAACTGGCGCGCGAGGCCGCGCCAACGGTGACGGAATTCTCCGACCGGCTGCGCGCGCACACCTGGCGGCGCGAGGGCGAGCGGCTCTTTCAGGCGGGCTTCCCTGACGAGGCGCTGGAGATACTGGTTGAAGCGCTGCGGCTGGACAACGAGGACGCGCTGCTGCACAACGACCTTGGCGTGGTGTTGCACTCGCTGGGCGAACGCGCGCGCGCGCGGCAGAGCTTCGAGCGCGCCATGCTGCTGGCCCCCGCACTGATCGAGCCGCGCGAGAACATCAAGGCGCTGAGTTAACTCGCCGTGGAATCCACGCCGCAACAGCCTCGCCCGCCCGCCGAAACCGTGGGCACGCTTGAGGGCGTCATCGAGCGTATCGTCTATGAGAACCCCGACACGGGTTTCTTCGTGGGTCGACTGCGCCGCGAAGGCGCTCCCGACCTGGACACCTTCGTGGGCAGCCTGCTGGCGGTGTCGCCGGGGGAAAGCGTGCGCCTGCGCGGCCAATGGATTGAGGACAAGAAATTCGGCAGGCAGTTGCAGGTCGAATCCTTCGAGGTGGTGGTGCCTTCCTCCATCGAGGGCATCGAGAAGTACCTCGGCTCCGGCCTGATCAGCGGCATCGGCCCGGTATATGCCAAGAAGCTGGTGGCGGCCTTTGGCGCAGAAACGCTGCGCATAATCGACGAGCACCCCGAGCGTCTGCGCAAGGTGCCCGGCATCGGGCAGAAACGCGCCGAGCAGATTCGCGGTTCATGGGAATCGCAGAAGGCCGTGCAGGCCATCATGATTTTCCTGCAAGGCCACGGCATACGCCCCGCGCAGGCCGCCCGAATCTACCAGGCCTACGGCGACAAGGCCATCGCCGTGCTGCGCAGCAACCCCTACAAGCTCGCCGAGGACATCGCGGGCATTGGGTTCCAAGGCGCGGACCAGATCGCCCAGCGGCTGGGCATAGACGCGGCATCGCCGCAGCGGCTTGAGGCGGGCCTACGCCATGTGCTGACCGAGGCGCTGGGGCGCGGCCATGTCTACCTCGACGAGCCAGAGGTGATGGACGCCGCGTCGCAGATGTTGGCGGTATCGCGCGATGCGCTGGCCCTGCCGCTCGAAAACCTGCTGTCGCGCGCGGGCTTGGTGCGCGAGGGCGGGCGCATCTTTCTGCCCCTCTCGATCGAGGCGGAACTGGGCAGCGCCAACCTGTTGAAACGCCTGCTCGGCGCGCCCAACGAGATGCCCGAGATCAACCTGGAGAACGCGCTCAAGTGGGTCGAGCGCGAACAAAAGATCACCCTCAGCCCCGGCCAGCGCGACGCGATCACCCACGGCTGCAAGGATAAGGTGCTGGTAATCACCGGCGGCCCCGGCACCGGCAAGACCACCATCATCAAGGGGCTGCTGGCGATACTCGAACGCAAGGGTTTGTCCTACCTTCTGGCCGCCCCCACGGGCCGCGCGGCCAAGCGCATGGAAGCCGCCACCGATCGCAGCGCGTCCACCCTGCACCGCCTACTCGAATACAGCCCCAAGAACCGGGGCTTCACCCGCAGCGAAACCGATCCCTTGGTGACGGACCTGCTCGTGGTGGACGAGGCCTCGATGATCGACATCCAGCTGATGCACGCCGTGCTCAAGGCGCTGCCGCCCTTTGCCCGCCTGATAATGGTGGGAGACGTGGACCAGCTCCCCTCCGTGGGCGCGGGCAACGTGCTGGCCGATCTCATCACCAGCGGCGCGGTGCCCGTGGCCCGGCTCGACACCGTGTTTAGACAGGCCGACGAGAGCGGCATCATCTACAACGCGCACCGCGTGAACCGGGGACAGATGCCCGAGTTCAACAACACCGACTTCTTCCTCATCAACCGCCCCGAACCGCCAGCCGCGCTGGAAACCGTGGTGGAACTGGTGGCGCGGCGACTGCCGCAGAGCCTGCACCTCGATCCGCTGCGTGACATCCAGGTGCTGTCCCCCATGCGCAAGGGAGACGTGGGCACCGTGCGCCTGAACGAGGCCCTGCAAGACGCGCTCAATCCCAATGGTACCCCTGTGGGTCCGCGCGGCTTTCGCGTGGGCGACAAGCTGATGCAGACCCGCAACAACTACGACCTCGAAGTATTCAACGGCGACGTGGGTATTCTCACCCTCAACGACGCGGCAGGCGAGGAAGTCGAGATTCTCTTCGACGATGGGCGCAAGGTCATCTATCCCTACAAGAACCTCGAAGAGCTGGCGCTGGCCTACGCGATCACCATCCACAAATCGCAAGGCAGCGAATACCCCACGGTCATCATTCCAATCCTCACGCAACACTACGTGATGTTGCAACGCAACGTGCTCTACACCGCCATAACGCGCGGCAAGCAACGCGTCATACTCGTCGGCGAACCCAAGGCAATCGCCCTCGCCGCAGGCAACAGCCGCATCATGCGAAGAAATACGCGGCTGTCGGAGCGAATGCGGAACGTGGGGTGAGGGGTAGTGGCGCCAAAAACTGGAAGGTGATATATTCGATGAAGGAGGGTTGAACCTTGAGCAATGGACCCAAGCCATCGAACGATTTGCAGGGGCTATCGCCCCAATGGGCGGAACAGCTAAACAATCGGCTACGCGCCTCTGGTTGTACGGTAACAGTAGCGACGGAGGAAGAATCCCGTTCGACTCAGTTGCAAGCGACGTTCGTTGGACACCCAGCAAAACCACCCCAACAGCCACCCGCATAACATGATTGCATTACCCCAAGAACTGGAAAACGAGATTCGCCAGCGCGTGGCTGACGGGCAGCAGGAATCTCCTGAGGCACTGATCCGTATTGCGTTGCGAGCCATGGATGAATTGCATTGTGCCGCTGAAGCCCGCCTTGAACAGGAACTACTTGAAGGCCTTGAGGGCGAGGATATTGAGGTAACGCCCGATACATGGCGTCGCCTTGAAGCGGAAGCGATGGAAGTTATCGCCCGCAAGAAAAGTGCGTGAGCGAGAAGGTCGTATGACGCGCACGTGCTGAACGTGACTTGGTTGCGCACTTCGTATACCTTCACGGTCATGCAAGCATTCAAGTGGCACGGCACTTCTTCAAGGCGGTGCAAGACGATATAGCAAAGCTTGCGGATAATCCGCAGCTCGGTGTGCCTCGCACGTTACCAAACAAGCGACTCACTGGATTGCGGTTCTGGATCACCCACGGGTTCGACAACTACATGATTTTCTACCAGCCTATGCGGGACGGAATTCGAGTAGTCCGCATCATTCACTCCAAACAGGATTATATGCGGGTGCTCATGCGCTGATAATTTCATCGCGCTACTCCCTCGTCGCCCACTGCCACTTGGCAAGGTAGGTGTGTATGGCGTAGATCAGCAACGCCTCTCCACCGGCAGCCGCGTTTGTAGGTTTGCCAAGACTCGCGCGCGAACTAGTGTAGACACACAGCACCGACCGCGCCTCTGCTCAACACCCGAACCGCTTCAACAGGTTCCGCGTAATCCGCTCCACCCGTTCGTCTGGGCCGTGCGGCCTGCCGAAATGGGAATAGGGCAGCATGTGCCCAGGCGGCGTGGCCAGCGCCTGCGCCCACCATATCGTGGACGCATTGAACACGTGGTTACCCTTCGGTCCGGGATACAACGTGGCGGTCCAGTGCGCGGTCTCGTCGCCCGCGTTGGTGGTGTCGCCCTCGGCCACAATCTTCAACCCCGGTATCGGCGCGGGGTCGCCGTGGAATTCCCAACCCACCAGCCCCGGAATCGCATCGCCCTTCCGCATACCCGTGCCGTCGAATATCCAGCATTCCGGGTCCGCCACAATCCAGTCGCCCGAACCGTTGTACGGGCTGATGGTGCGCGCGCCGATCAGCGTGGCCTCATTGGGACCTTCCACGGGGAAGGGCCCCATCTTCTCCTTCTCCACTTCCATCAACCCGCCATAGCGCCCCGCCCGCGTCAGCGTGCGGTTGGGGCGGCCATCGGTGGATTCGCCCGAGGGAGCAACAAAGCAACTGGTGTTGCCAGAAAGAAACAGGATGTTCACCCCAGCGTCTACCGCGCCCTTCAAATGGGCGAACTGTTCGAGGCTCCAATACTCGTCATGCCCCACCGAGAGAATCGCCTTGCCCCGCAGCAGGCCCTTCGGGTCCGCGTGCGTGTCCACGTTGGAAATATAGGTGACGTCGTACCCCTCCCGCTCCAGCCAATAGGCCAGCGGAAATTCCCACAACAGGAACTCGCCCGAACCCTGCGACAGGGGCGCATCGAGTATCTGGCAATACTTTCCATAGGGCCGGTCGCGGCTTACGCGAATCTCCGGCTTCAGCGCCCACTCGCTTTTGCCGTCGTCATAGAGCGAGAAGTTGTCCGGCCAGCGGTTGTACGCCTGCCAGGTGTTGTCGCTGCACTGGAAGATAATATCCGCCTTGCGGTCGTCCCGCACGATGAACACCACGTAGCTCTGCCAGCGATCATCCACCAGAGACAACTTGCCAAGGTACACCCCGCTCAACCAGTCCTCGGGAATGGTGATGCTGGCGCAAGGCGACCACGCGCACTCGCGCAGGCGCTCTGGCCCGATGGGTGGGTCCGGCTGCACCGCGCCATCGAAGGGCCCCAGGTGCATCATGTGCCGCGCACCATCTCCCCCGTAATACCCCATGCGATAGATGTCCACTTCGAAGCGGCCCGCCGGGTTGGTGCTCACCATCAGGTCCAGCGTCTCCCCCGCGCGCAGGCTGGCCTGCGACACATAGCCCTCAATCCACGGGCACCGATACCGCGTGGCCGGGTCCACCTTCGTGTACGTCAACTGCCAATCCGCGTTCCCTTGCCGCGAATTCTCATGCGCAACCGCGTTCTTGTGTATGCCCGCCGCAGCCGCAGGCCCCGCCAGCCCAGCAGCAGCCCCCACCGCAACCCCCTTCAACAAAGAACGGCGTGTAAAGTCTTCCGGTGTCATGAGAAATGCCTTTCCAATAAGTCCCGCAGTGGCGTAGTCTCCCGACCTCAGGTCGCCACATCCCCATCCTACCGCAACAACAACAACTCCACTCCCTCCCCCACCGCCATCTCCCCCACGCCTTCCGGCATCACCGCCAGAGCATCGGCATCCGTATACGCCGTCACATGGCCCGAGCCGTGATACGCCACCGGGCGCACGGCGCCATCTGCACCCATTGTCACCGGACGATACAACGCGCGACCCGCATTGGCCCGCGCCAGCGGCTCGGCCAACACGCCCCGCACCACGCGCGGCGCAGCGCTCCCTCCCTGCAACGCGCACAGGAAAGGCTGCACCAATAAGAGAAACTGCACATAACTGGAAAGTGGATTGCCCGCCAGCGCAAAGACCGCGCACGATCCACGCGTGGCAAACACGATGGGCTTGCCGGGTTGAATGGCCACCTGCCGCAGGTGGGTTTCGCAGCCCAGCTCCGCGATCAGTTCCGGCAGGTAGTCCCTGTCCCCCACGCTCACGCCGCCCGTGGACAGCAGCACGTCGTGCGATTCCAACCCCACGCGCAACGCCTCGCGCTGGGCGTCGCGGTCGTCGGGGATGATTCCATAGTCCCTAATCTCTGCCCCCGCCATCTGCGCCAACGTGGCCAACTGCACGCTGTTGCTGTTGCGAATCTGCGCGCCCGTGGGCGTGGCATCCACAGGCACCAGCTCAGTGCCCGTGGAAAGAATCCCCACACTGGGCCTGCGCGACACCTGCACCTGAGCGCGACCCGCCGTCGCCAGCACCGCCAGGTGTTGCGGCAACAGCCGCGTGCCGGGATGCAGCAGCACATCCCCCTGCCGAACATCTTCCGCGCGCCGCGCAATGTTGCCGTGCTTCCCGCGCGTGCCGGTAAACGTCACCCCCTCGGGCGACTCGCTGGCGTGTTCAATGCCGAAGACATAGTCCGCGCCCGATGGCACGGGCGCGCCCGTCATGATGCGGGCACACGCCCCCGGCGGCAGCGGCCCCGCGCCGGTCTCGCCTGCCAATATATAGTCCGCCTGTGGCATCGGGCCGGGCAGGTCTGCCGCACGACACGCGAAGCCGTCCAACATGCTGCGGTCAAAGGGCGGCAGGTCCAAATCGCTGCTTATCGACTCGGCAAGGAAGCGGCCCATCGCATCTGCCAGCGCCACCGCCTCTGCTGGCAAACGCCACGCCGCCGCGCCGACCACCCCTTGCGCCTCGTCTAGCCTCATTGCGCAATGCCCTCGACGATGTCCCGCTTACCCCCGTGCTTCTCCACCAACCGCAGATCGCGGATGACCATCTCGTGGCTCAACGCCTTGCACATGTCATACACCGTCAACGCCGCGACGCTCGCCCCCGTCAGCGCCTCCATCTCCACGCCCGTCTTGTGCGTCACCCGCACCCAGCATTCAATCACCAGGCTCCGGTCCGCAGCATCCGGCGCAATCGTCACCCGGCATCCATCCACCGGCAGCGGATGGCACAAAGGAATCAGGTCGCTCGTCCGCTTCACCGCCATCGTCCCCGCAATAATCGCCGTCTGAAACACCGGCCCCTTCTTCGTGCGAATGTCCCCCTCCGACAACGCATCCCACACCACCTGCGGCAGAGACACCACACACCGCGCCAACGCCGTGCGCTCCGTAATCGCCTTGTCCCCCACATCCACCATGCGCGGCTGCCCCGTCTCATCAACATGCGTCAGCATCATGCGGTTCTCCCTGTGCATACTGTATCCCGCATTGTAGCGAACACTGCAATTCGCTACCATTCAGTACGCGAGATGAAATCACCATCGCCTTGGGAGGCCATACATGAAGTTCATGGTAACGATGGATCGAGACGAAGACGGAGTATGGGTAGTCTCCTGCCCCGCCATACCCGGCTGCAACAGCCAAGGCGTAACCCGCGACGAAGCACTGGAGAACATCCAGGAAGCCATTGCACTCTGCCTCGAAGTGCGTGCAGAAGAAGGACTGCCACTTACCGTTGCGACAGCCCAAGTTGAGGTGAGCGTCTAACATGCCGCCGCTGCCGCCACTATCTGGCAACGAGACCATCGCGCTCCTCGTGCAATTGGGATGGCGCGTTGTCCGACAAAAGGGCAGTCACGTCGTGATGACAAAGCCCGGACACATTGCAACCCTTAGCATACCGATGCATCGGGAAGTCGCAAAAGGAACATTGAGAAGCCTGATACGCGATGCGGGCTTGACGGTTGACGAGTTCTTGCACCCAGAATAGTAAGTCTAAGTTGTGAATGGTGACGATTTAAGTAAGTCTGCCTCAACAGGTTTCGCGACGCTTGCAAACGCTTGGTAATTCAACTCTATGTCGTGGCTTTTTTTGAAAACACCAAGGATGAAAAGATGTGTATCCGCCATGAACTGAATATCAGCGCCCCCATTTTCAAGAGCGAATCCATTAGGCGTCTCGTGGACTAGGATGTGGCGCTTCCGATCTAGCGCTTTCATCCTAGCCATGTCCCATGTGAAGCAAGGAATCGGCATCAAACTATTTTCAAAGTCGCACTTGCTGAAAAGGCGATCCAATTTCACGCAAAGTGCAAGCCTTTTGAACTCTTTAAAGAATGGTTCAACTCTTTCCCACAACAAGGATTCCGTTGTCTCGCCGGCCATTAGTCTACTGGGAGCAATCGAACCTTTCTCAAAGACTTCCGGCCACTCGTTCGGTTTCATCTGGATTGAGAGATAACATAGGCCGTGGATGTAGCTTTCTAGCGCACCATGAGCAAACACAAGCGACGCAGCATCCATCATTGAATTAAACGATGACGCGAACCCATCCTCAGCACCGTCAAGAATGTTTTGTTTTTGAACATTTTGAGTATAAGCGTCCGGTTCTAGAAACGGTTGAAGAAAGGGACTTTCAACAATTGCCTTGATCTCGGCAAACCGTATTCCAATACCACTAGGTAAACCTGCTTTGGCTGTCTTCCTGAAGCATTCAATGTTAGCGAATTCTGTAAAGCATCGTTTGAACAGGACAGTACAAGTATCGTTTGCAGCCTGTTGACCTATAGACGGCAAAAGAATCACAGAAGACTCCGAATCGTTTCTCACTGAATACTCTCGTTCAATAAGGGACGAAATAAGATACGCAACACGTATCGTCTGCAAGGTACCACATTCTTTGCTTGTGGTGTAGCCTCCCCACTCCGCCACTCTGGCCTGCGAAGCATCAGCGAAACAGGCTGCCCCAACCCTAAAGGTCTCCTCTTCCTTCTCCTCCCCTCCCCCTCTCCAGCCTTCCAGCTTTCCACATAAAAAAATCCCCTCCCTCCCAACCGGGAGAGAGGGGACAAGATTCACCCATTCCTTACCGCGCGGACTTCGTTTCCTCACCCGCCGCCAATGCTGCGCGATATGCTTCAATGCGCGCCAGCCAGTTACCTTCCACGCGGAGGGCCGTGGCCGAATCACGCGGGCTGCTGTCGGGGCGCTTGGACAAGTCCGTGCGCACACCAGCCGTCAGGTCGCGGTAGCTCAGTTCCGGCGTCTCGGCCTTGTCGTTGCCCAGGCTGCGGATGCCCGGCTTCGGGCCATCCACCACGCGCGTGCCGCTGGACGACTTCGCATCGATAAACTCGTTCGGGTCGGTGCCGTATTCATACAGGTCTACCGGTCCATCCGCACCCGTGCTTACGCCTGCAATCTCGACATCGGTGCCCGCGCGATAGTCCAGCATCGCGTCGAGCCAGTCGAAGTCGAGGCCTGCGTCGTAGTCATACGCGCCAAACACGCGACCTTCAGAGAAGCCGTCGTTGTACCCATCGGTAAATCCACCATCGAGATACTCGATGTGCGGGTCGTTCTCAAGGAAGTCCTCGTAGTCCGGGTAGAACGCAAGGTCATAGCCCTCGCTGAAGCCGATGGTGAAGGCGTAGTCGTAGGCCACAAAGTAGCCATCGTTATACGCAAACCAAACGCCGTCCCAATAGCCCGCGTCATACGGCGGGTCTTCATACACGGGAATTTGACCGCCCGAGTAATAGATGGGGCCCGCGTCCACAGTGTCGTAGCTGTCGTCAAAGCCCTGCCAATATTCCTCGTCCACCAGGAACCCGGCTGCGAAGCCCAGGTCGTATTCAATTTGTGGATCCACAGGTACCGAGGGGCAGCCTTGCAGTGCCAGGGCGCCTATCGAAAGGATGCCCACTGCTGCGATTTTCTTAATCTGTTGTGTGTACTTCATGGCGTGTTGCCTGATTTCTTGTTGATGTTTCGGTTTAACGGCCACGGCCAGTGCTGCCTTCGCCCGTCCGGGGACGCACGCTCACCGCGCCACGCCCCGAGGTGCCGGTCTCCGGCTGCTGACCAATGCTGTAACTGTTGCGCTGGCTGCGCCCTTCAGAGGCGCGGGGCGCGGCGGGCTGCTGCAGCTGCACGCGCGGCGCGCTCATCTCGCGCTGCGAGGGCGCACGCTCGCTGCGTGTGCTCGGCGCGGAGTATTCCATCCGGCGCGAAGGCGCGGGCGCTTGCTGCGCCGGGGCCGAACGCTCGACTCTTGGCGCAGGCTGGCTAACGCGAGGCTCACTCACCCTGGGTTCGTTTACTCTCGGCTGACTCACGCGCGGCTGGCTAATCGCCGGGGCAGATTCGCGCTGGCGCGATTCTGAACGCGGCGCTTGAACCGGCTGCGAATACTCGCGGCGGCTGCTGTTGCTCGGCTCGCTCGTCCGCACACCCGACTCCGTCGGGCGCACCGTTGTGCGGCTGCGTTCCACGTTGCGCTCGTTCGACACGCTCGGCGTGGGCGTGGCGCGCGGCGAATCAACGCTGCGCGTGCCGCGCTCCTGCTGCGGCACACTGGTCCGCGTGGGCTGCGTCGTCGTCGAACCTTCCGAACGCGGACGCACCACCGTGCTGCCGCCATCGCGCACGCCAGAACGCACCGGGGTCTGCTCCGTGCCCGTCACCGGGGCCACGCCATTCATGTCGATACGCGCCTCACGCTCGGTCGAAGTCTCACTGCGGCCACGCCCTTCGCCGCGCGTGGTTTCAGCGGCAGGCGTCCTGCCTTCACCGCGCACGCTACCGCCTTCGCGTGTGGTTACATCGCCACGCACGCTGCCTTCACCGCGCGGGTTCACTGCCTCGCCACGCGTGCGGCCTTCGGAAGTGCTTTCGCCCTGCACCCGGTTTATCGGGCGCACCGAGCCACGCTCGTTGCCATTCGCATCTATCGTTGTGGCTTCGCCACCCCGTGAGCGCGGGTCCTGCGAATCCGCACGCGAGAAGCTCGTTTCGCCCTTGCGTTCCACACGCACCGAGCGCGCGGCCACCGCCTGGCGCGAGCTCACGTCCGTGGCGCGCACGTCGCCGCCACGGCTGCGAGAGACGGCCGTAAAGTCCGTGCGGCCCAAGCCCTGCTCCAAACGGGTTACCCGCTCGACCGCGCTGCGTCCGCCGGTTTCAATCGTGCTCACGCCACGTATCGAGCGCTGCGGCGCATAGTCTCGCACCGAGATGCGGTCGTCGTTTTCAAAGGGATTCACCACCGGGCGCGAACCGCCGCCGCGGCCGTCGCTGTCAATGTTCCACACGTTGATGTTAATCACCGTGTCGGGTCCATTGTTGTAATGAGAGAACACGTCCTGACGCCACGGGTTCACATAATGCGGGCCGTAATAGACCTCGTTGCAATTTACATACGAGGCGCTCGACATCGAGAACTGCACGCCGCCGATGTTGAAATAGGTCGAGTTCTGTACATGCACCGGGCGGCCGTAGTAGTCGCACGGGGCCCAGGCGAAGTAGTCGCCATAGCGCACCGTAACCGCCCATGCCGGGCGCCATACCGGGTCATACGACCAGCACCACCCGTAGTTGGCGTAATGGTTCCAGCGACCGTAGTGGCTGGTCACATAGCCGAAAGGCTCAGAAGCCACCCATACATGGCCACAACCCGGAACGTAGCTCCAGTAGCCCGTGCGGTAAGGCACATAGTCCACAACCACCGTGGGCCGCCACAGCGGGCGCTGGTCCACATACACCCACTCGCCGTAGTTGTTCAGGTCAGACACGCCAATCGTGGCCGGGGCTACCGTCACTTCCGGCGGCACGGGGGTGGAACCTCCCGTCACCAGATACTCCGAACGCTCGCGGCTCCATGCGTCAAACGCGTCTTCCGCCGCCGGGTCAAAGGGCACCGCGTCGGAAGGCAGAAGGCCCGCATCGATGTACGAACGCTGGCCGCCCGAAAGCGTCACCGCACCGCCCTGGTTCGTGCGCACCTCGGCACGCCCCCAGCGCACAGATACCGTCGTGTCGCCGTTGGTCAACACGTCCACCCGCACCGAACTGTCTGGCTGAATGCTCACCGACGCGGCGGGCGTGTCCAGCACCACATTGCCGGAGCTGCGGCTCAAACGCTGCACATAGAACGAACCGCTCCACGCGCGCAGCGCCGTCGTCGGGCTTATGGATACCACTTCGATCTTGCTCGAATCGGCCAGGCGCAAGAAGCTGCCCTGCGGCAATTCCACTTCGCCTACACCGGTTTCGTCAATCCACAGGGTGTCTCCCGGCAGCACAATGGCATTCGTGGTCGCGTGGCTCCAGTCGGAACCCGACGCCCCCTTCACCATCAAGCCACCCTCGTCGTGACTGATACGGCCATGCAGCGGCCCTTCGGCTTGCGCCCCGGGTGCATACGCACCCAGTGCAAACAGCGTGGCCGCCAGTGCCACTCCCCAACTCTTCCATCGCTTACTGTTCATGTCTACTCTCCTCGCGGCTAGCTGCCGCGCTACCTGTATGGACGAGCCGCCCACAAAGTAATTCACCCAATACGCAGGGCCACTTCAAAGTGCATAGAAAAGCAAACGCCCCCCGACAAGCGGGGGGCGCTTAAGATGTGAATTATGAGAATTAGTTGTTCTGCTCGAACACTTCGCGGAAGCTGTCCAGCGACTGGCCAAAGCCAATGCCCGTGGGGAATTCATCGCCCAGCGTGGTGAGATACGAGTTCGGGTCACCCACGTTCACTTCCGGGTGCTGAGTGTAGCGCTGATAGGCCACATGGCCGTCAAGGAACAACACGTTCGAGCCGCCAGGAATGTGATTGAATGCCTCAATGGCCGGACCGCATTCGTCCCAGATAATCGCAATCTCAGACTGCGCCTTGGCCGAAGCGGAGGGGTTGTTGATATCCGTAATGAAGAAACGCTCAATGCCCTCACGGAAACGATAGGCCGTAAGCACTGTGTTCGCGGGCACATCGTCGTTGCCAATGTGCGTGAAGGTGAAGTCTTCATCATTGGCAATCGAAATGTTCTGCAGGATTTCATCCAGCGTACCCGCCGTTTGGCGCGGCTGCGCCACGATGGCGTTGTATAGACCGCCCATGAACGTCGTCGGCGCGTTGAAGGCTGTTGCCGTGGGCGGAATGCACCACGACACCGAGCGGATCACCCAGCCAAGGTAGTTGTAGGAAAGGTCCGAAGTCTCTGTGCGGAGCGGGTCGCCCACGGTGCGCGACCATACGATCTCGCCATTGTTGTCTGCGCGCGGATCGCCATCGAGACGGTTGAGCGAGAGTGCACGCGTGCCCGAGGCCAACGGGAATTCCGCCAACCACACGCCAGCCGGATCGTTAATGTAGTCATCCGAATTCGCATTCGGGTCAGACGGACAGAGGATTACGTTCAGGTCAGACAGGTACTCGGGGTACACCGCCTTCATGCTGAACATGAAGTTTTCCTCGTACAGGGCCTTCGGTGGGAACTTCTCACCGCGCGCCTCGTTCGAGTACATCTTCATCACCAAGCCCAACTGCTTGAGGTTGTTTTGGCAGGACGCCCGACGGGCGGCCTCCCGTGCCCGCGCCAAAGCTGGCAGCAGGATGGCCGCGAGAATGCCAATAATGGCAATCACGACCAAGAGTTCGATTAGGGTGAACCCTCGCTTACGCATGATAAGACCTTCCTTGAGTTATAGATATTGCCTGAGGTCGCCGCACATGCGGCTTCCCCAAGCCTATGAGACCACGTACAGTAGACTACGGCATCCGAGTCTGGGAGTCAATGAAATTATTTTACGCACATAGCTTAAAGTGAGTAAATTGCTAGCATGTAAAGAAACCCGCTAACTACACTACAAGATAACTTCCTCTTGGGCTGTACCCTAAAGATTCGAATTCTGCTTGCACAGCCCCAAGCCCTGATTCCGGGGGGGTACAATTCCTTTGGCATAGTAATACGCGGCACCAACTGCAACATCCTTTGTGACAGGTCGACAGTCAGGTGGTATGTCCAGTAGGACTGAGAAGCACATGCGGCGAAGCTGTGGGGTGGTTTTCGCAAATGCGCGAAGTCAACCAGCCGCAACCCAAGGAGAAGAACAATGCTCGAAACTATCATCATCGTCATGGTCCTACTGTAGCTGCTCGGCATGGTGTCCGCCCAGACCATGGGCGGCCTCATACACGTACTGCTCGTGATTGCCGTTATCGTCATCCTCGTACGGGTTATCCAGGGACGCAAGGTCCTCTAAAGGCCATCCCCCTGAAAACACCAAAAAGGATTTGAGGCCCAATGAAAAGCTATTTCGTACTGGCAGGCGTGCTGATTGCCGCTGGCATTCTGGCCTTGCTCTATGGACAGTTCAGCTATACCACGGAAAAGCAGGCCGCCAAGCTCGGTCCGCTTGAACTCACCGTCACCGAGAAGGAAACTGTAAACATACGCACATGGGCAGGCGCGGGGTCAATAGCCACGGGCGCGGCTTTGCTCGCTTCTGGCGCAATGAAGAAATGACCCGGCGACCTAACGCACGAAGTCCAGCAGGCTGGGCTGAATCACCCGCGCGCCCGCATTGAGCGCCGCTTGGAACGCGTTAGTCTGCGCGTTCAGGTTCAGGGTAACCTCGGCGAAGTCGGCGTCGATGTTGTCCGACACCACCTCGGTCAGCTGGAGGTTGATGTCCTCGAGGTTGCCACCCGTGCGCTCCAGACGATTCTGAATCGCGCCGATGCGCGAGAGCACCACGCCCAACTGTTCGCGCGCCGTCTTCAGCTCGGCCAAGCCCGTATTGATGCCAGCGGCATTGCCGGTGCGCAAGGCGTCGCGCGTGTCGATCAGGGTCTGGTAGATGTCCACCGTCTGCGCGGAAGAGCTGAAATACACTGAGTCGCCTGGCTGGTTCGCCGCGACCGTCAACGACTCGCCAATCTCCACCGGAATCTCGTCCGAGTTTCCCGCATAGGCCACCGCCGTGATGTCGCCCGCCAGGTTGCGCGTGGCTACCATAGGCTCGTCCAGAGTCCGCGTGCCGCCGAACACATATCGACCATTGGACGACCGGTTCCCCAGCGACAGCATCTCCTCGATGATCTCGTCAATCTCGTTGGCAATCGCCTCGCGCTGCGGCTGCGTGTTCGTGCCGTTGTTGCCTTGCAACGTCAGCTCGTTCGCCCGCTGAATCAGGTCGATGGAGGACAGCACCGCCAGTTCTGAATCCCGCAACTGCGGCGACACCGCCGTAATGTTGCCCAGGAACTGCTCGTTCTTGCCCACTTCCGTGCGCGCATTCACCGCGCGCCGAGTCGCCAGCGGATCGTCCGAAGGCTTGTTCACCCGCTGCCCCGTGGACAACTGCGTCTGCAAGTCCAATATCTCGCGGCTCTGCCGATTCAGGTTGCTCAACACCCTATCCACCAGCAGCCGCTGTGTAATGCGCACACCCATGTTCTAGCCCGCCTGGTTGATGAGCGCAACGTGGCTCAGGGATGCGGCCTCGCGCCGTCCGGCAGTGGTATATCCGCCCGCCGCTTCCGGCACGCCGGACAGCACCGCAATCGTATTGTTGGTCTTGGACAGCAAACGCCGCAGCACCCGGTTATTGCGCCGCACAATCAGCGACGCCTCGGTGATCACCCGCTGCAAGTCTGCCTGCAACCGCGCCAGCCGCCCCCGCACCGGCGCGGGAGCCGCCGCTATCACACCGCTCAGGGTGTGTGCGTCTTCCGGCAACTGCAATGCGTCTATCGCCGCCTGCGCCGCCTCGATGCGCGCTGGCTCCGCAAGCGCCGTCTCGCGCAGCAACAGGTTCAACGCCTCCGTGCGCGCGTTCAGCGCCGCCGTGTCGCGCGCCAGCACCGCCTGCTCTTGCAGGGCACACAGACGCAACACGTTCTCCTGCCGTTCGAGTTCTTCCTCGAACACCTTGCAAAGCGTATCCAGTGGATCATGCATGGCTTACTTGAGCACCTGTGCCGCCTCGGCATAGTTGGCAATTGCATATGCGCGCAGTTCGAGTTCCGAAAGCTTCCCGTCCTGGTTCACGTCCAGCTTCGCAAAGCGAGCCGGGTCCAGCCCGCTCTCCCCCACCTGCAACTGCGCGTCGCCATTCGCGTCGCGCAGGCTTACAAACTTGCCGCTTAACGCCGCCGCATGGGTGCGCAGCGCCGCCGTGGGGTCTGCCGCTGGGGCGCCTGCATACGCCGGGCCCTGGCTCTTTGCCAATTGCTGGTTCAACACGGCGGCAAACTGAGCCCCGCTCACGCGCGGCTGCTTCAACGCCTGCACCAACCCCGCCGCGCCCTGAAGCACGCCTCCCAACCCGCTGATTCCTGCAAACAAGCTCACGGTCTTACCTCCCCCCGGCCATGCCGGTGGTAGTTTCGTTATCGGCACCCTCGGCGAATCCCTTGAGTGCGCTCACAGCGGCAACCCTGCCGCGTTATAGCTAGCCTGCGTTACCATCCCGTGGCGGGAGGCGTCCAACTGCGCCTGAATCTGGCGCGCCACCCCCAGCTGCCCCGACCGCGCCATCTCCCGCGCCAGGTGATCGTCCAGCATGTCCTGAAAAAAAGACTGCTGCTGCGACTGCGGAAACAACCCACCGTCCGGCACCGTCGCCCGCATGGATTTCGTCAGTTCCCGCAAGAACACCTGCTCGAATTCCTGCAACGCCACCTTCTCGCGCGCGGCAGAATCGGGCTTGCCATGCGCCAGCACCGGGTTGGATGCGTAAGGGTTGACATACAACATCACATGATCTCCAGGTTCGCTTCGAGCGCGCCAGCCGTGCGCAGCGCCTGGAAGATCGAGATCATGTCGCGCGGCGTGACCCGCAGCCGGTTCAACGCGCTCGCCACGTCCGCAGCGCTGGTGCCTTCCACCGGCATCAGGAAGCCCTCATCCTCCACCACCTCCAAGTCCCGTGTCTCCGTCACCACCGGCACCGAGTCTGTGAACGGCAAGGGCTGGCTCACCTCAGGCGTTGTCGCAATCTTGATAGTCAGAGAGCCATGCGCCACCTGGCACGGCTTGATCATCACGTCGCCCCCCACCACAATCGTCCCCGTTCGCTCATTGATCACCACAGACGTCGGCGTGCCCGTCTGCACTTCCATTTCCTGCAAGTGCCCAATGAAGCCCACAAGGTCCCCCACCTCCGCGTCAGGAATCGTCACGTTCACCGTGCCGCCCCCCAGCGCCCGTGCAACCTCCATGCCATAGGACCCATTGATAGCCTTCTGCACCGCGTTCGCCGTCGAAAAATCTGGGCGCTTCAACAACAGCGTTATCCGCTGGCCATCCGTAATCCGCGAAGGAACCTCGCGCTCTACAAATGCACCCATCGGCACCCGCCCCGCCGTCACGTGGTTCTTGCGCACCTTCGTGCCACCGCTCGCGTCTGCATTAAACCCGCCCACCGACACCGGCCCCTGCGCCACGGCATACACCGTCGTGTTGTCGCCCGGACCAAACAGGTGCGTCTCCATCAACTGCCCGCCCTCAAGGCTCTCCGCGTCGTACAGCGAATCCACCTTCACGTCCAGCTGCGTGCCTTCCTTGGCAAACGCAGGAATCTCCGTAGTCACAATCACCACCGCCGAGTTCTTCGAGCTCAGTTCCTTCAAGTCCTTCACGTCAATCCCCATCCGGTCCAGCATCCGCTCTTGCGACGTGATCGCGTTCTTCGCGCTATCCCCCGTGCCCGCCAACCCCACCACAATGCCAATCCCCTTCAGCATGTTCCCACGCGCCCCCTGCACCTCACACAAATCCGACAACCGCGCCGCATGGGAAACCCCCGCAACGCAGCACAAAACCGTAACCAGCAGCGTCTTACGCATTCTCATGTTTCCTCCGCTCAACTTCTCTTCCCTCTCCCGGAGTTCAAGAGTGATTAGCCGCCGATGAACGCTGATGAACACCGATAAGAAGAGGCCTTTCTCTCGAAAGCATTTCGAAACTGTTTTGCATCCTCGCATTCCTCATGTTCTCTTCTCCTCCGCCTCTTTAATCTTATCTTCCTCTTATCGGAGTTCATCTGCGTCCATCGGCGGCTCAAGAGAAATCCGTTTTATCCCCAGCTTTGCTGTACCAAAATTCAGCAACAACACTGTCTTCAAACCCGTTGCTTTCAAATAGTTCAGGCACTGCGCCATGTGAACGTCATCAAGCCCCTTAGCCGCCTTCAGTTCAACTATCACGCGCTTTCCCACAACCAAGTCAGCCTGGTACTCACCAACAACTACCCCGTCATACACGACGCTGACTTGCTTCTGCTGCTCCACCAACAACGACTGCTTGCGCATCTCATGCGCTAGTGCGTTCTCATACACCTTCTCAAGAAACCCGATACCCAGCCCATTGGAAACCGTGAACGCGCAACCGATGATCTTCTCTGTCAGCGGGTCAAACTCATCGTTCATTCAATTAATTTCCCTTGATTTCAGATACGTACTGATAACTTAGGATATTTCCGCCCCTACTCTTCTCCATGCCCTCTCCTCCCCTCCCCCTTCTTCTCCCCTTCATAATCTCATCTTCCTCTTATCGGAGTTCATCTGCGTTCATCGGCGGCTAATCAAAACGGGTTCACCCAGTCCACCACCTTCGTCAAGAATCCCCGGCGCTGGTTGTTCCACAGCTCGCCCTTGCCGCGCAGCAATATCTGCGCGTTCGCTATTTGTGTCGAAGGTATCGTGTTCTCCGGCGTCACATCTTTCGAACGGATCATCCCGTTGATGAACAACGTCGAGTCCTCCCGGTTGATGGTCACCTTCCGGTCCCCCTCAATCAGCAGGTTTCCATTCGGCAGTACCTCTTTCACGAAGCACCCCACCTGCGTGGTCAGCGTGCTTTCGCGCGTGGTGGTTCCCCGGTTCTTGGTCTCGTTGTCCGTCTCGCCGCCCCAGTTCGGCAGCTCTTCCGCGTCCATGATGTTCAACCCGCCGTCCTGACCATCTGTGGTGAGGAACGCATTGGCCGCCGCCGACGCCACCGTCCCCACCTCGCTCTCCTTCTTCGTGTTCGTGTTCGCCTGGGTGGACGCGTCAATCTTCTCCCGCACCAACACCGTGATAATGTCCCCCACGGCAAAGCGCGCGGTCTTCTCTGCTATCAGCGTGCCGCCCGTAGCCGCCTGCTGCGTGAACAGCGAATCCGCACACACCGGGCCAGCCACCACCAAAGCTGCACATACGATGTATCGAGTCTTCATCGGGCTACTCCACCACGACAACGCCATTCGGCATGACGACGCCCTGTATTTGTTCTTTTGATTCCGGTATCACGCAAATGATTGTGTCGCCCGCGCGCCCATCCATCGTCGCCTTCGCCCGCCCAGTCAACGTCACCGACCCGCTCTTCACAATCACGTCCACCAACTGGTTCCGCTCCACCGCCACCCGCTCCTGCAAATCGCGCAACGTGAGGAACTGCCCGGGGAATATCGTCTTCCGAGCCACCAACCCCACCGCCCGCGCTGGGTCCGTCACCACGCCCTCGGGCGCGCTGCTCAACAACATTTCGCGCGGCTCCATGTCCATCGGCCCCACCGGCATTCCCCGCATGATGTCCCGCGTCGCCACCATCACCGTCACATATGGCTCCACCTTCGCCCGCACATTGAAGCTGCGCTGCGAACGCCCGTCCACAATCACCTCGCCCTTAAACGCCCCCGCTCCCACATACCCATATTCCGGGGTTGCGGCCCACGCAAACTCCACCAAGCCTTCCGGCGCGGTAATGGCAAAGGCCGGCGGCGTCACCTCGATGCGGGTGCTGTCCGCTTCCCAAGGCATCGACTCGCGGATATACTCCGCAAGGCTGTCCGCCACTTCCTCGCTGGATATCTCCGAACTCAAAGTCGTCGCCAAAACCGACGTGGCCCCGTGCATCTCTATGCCCGACACATCCACCCCAGCACTGCGCAATCGCGTTTCCACCAGCGCCGTGTGCAGCCGCTTCTGCGCGCCCGGCTGTGGGGCGTCGCCCAGCTCGATGGCCGCCAGCATTTCCGCCCCCACCCCCTCAATGCTCGCCACGTCGCCCAGCAAAACTTTCGGCCCCTTCACAAACGCCTCTTCCCGAAACGTAACCTTGTCCGCCGCCTGCGCGCCAAGTGCACCCAGCAAGGCGACGACTACGATGAGGCTGTTAGCGATTCTCATGGTGGTTTACCGCTTCACGTTGTTGGCCGTTTGCAGCATCTCGTCTGAAGTCGTTATCACTTTCGAGCTCGCCTCATAGGCGCGCTGCGCAATGATCAGGTTCAATATTTCCTCGACCACCTGCACGTTCGAGTTCTCGAGGAAGCCCTGCGCCGTTGTGCCCACACCGTCCTGGCCGGGTGTGCCCTGCGTGGGTGATCCCGACGCCTGCGTCTCTAGCAGCAGGTTCTTGCCCAGTCGGGAATCAAGGCCCGCCGGGTTCGAGAAGCGCACCAACTGCAACTGACCCAGCAACTGCGGCGACGTGTCCCCCGGCACTTGCGCCGAGATGTTTCCGTCCGCCCCAATCGAGATCACTTCCGCATCGGTCGGAATGGTGATCGCCGGTTCCAGCGGATACCCATCCGCCGTCATGATGGTGCCTTCCTCGTTGATCTTGAACGAGCCATCACGGGTATAGGCCACCCGGCCGTCCTGCAACTGCACCTGGAAAAAGCCATCGCCCTCGATTGCCATGTCCAGCGCGTTGCCCGTCTGTATCAGGCCGCCCGCCGTAAACACCTTCGCAATCGCCGAGGGGCGCACGCCGTGGCCCACCTGAATCCCCTCGGGAATCGTGGTGCCCGCCGCCGTCTCGCTGCCCGAGGGACGAATCGTCTCGTACAGCAAGTCCTGAAAATTCACCCGGCTCTTCTTGAAGCCCGTCGTGCTCACGTTGGCGAGGTTGTTCGCCACCGTGTCGATGTTCAACTGCTGCGCGATCATTCCCGTCGCGCCGGTAAACAGTGCCCGTATCACGGTAGCAACCCTCCCCTTCGTTACGACGGCATCGCCACCTGATCAATCAGGCGGCCAAGCGTCGCGTCCATGGTCGTCATAATGCGCTGGTTCGCCTCATAGGCCCGCGCACCCAGCATCAACTGCACCATCTCCGTGGGCAGTTGCACGTTAGACATTTCGAGCTTGCCCTGCGCCAGCCGCGTGTCTACGGCTTCCGTGCGCTGCTGCTCCACCTCGCGCGACGCGCGATAGGTGCTTGCCCCGTCGCGCAGCAGCCGCTTCGGGTTCGTGAACTCCACCATGCGTATGCGCCCGCTCGGCTGCCCGGCCACGCTCACCGTGCCGTCCTCCGCCACGTTCACTGGCCCACCGCTCACCAACACCCCCTGCCCCTCTGCGCTCTGCACCCGGTGCCCCTCGCCATCCACAAGGTAGCCGTCGCCGTCCATACTGAAAGAACCCGCCCGCGTGTAGCGCTCGCCGTTCGGCGTGTCCACCACGAAATACCCCGGCCCCTGCAGCGCAAGGTTCAAGGGGTTCTCCGTGTGTTGCAGCATCCCGTCCCGCAGGTCCGGGTAGGTCTCCACCATCTTCGGCCCGCCGCCCGGCGCTGCCTTGATCTGGAACGT
>JBIKMR010000250.1:0-6399 GCA_044359155.1 Candidatus Hydrogenedentales bacterium
TCGGCCAGCCGCTTCTGCTTTTCCGCCAGCACTTTCTCGGGCATACCGCCCTCGGCTATCTGCCTGCGCAACAGGTGGACCTTGTAGCGGAAGAGGCTCAACGTGGCCGAGCGGTATTGCACCCCGAAGAGGTGGTGATTGCTAAAGTTGTAGAACTCCTCATCGCTTCGGTCCTCGCCGTTGATGATGAGGGCTTCCTGTTCGGGAATGGCGTAGGTGCTCCGGAAGTATTCGAAGAGCGTGGGGGTCTGCGCCTCGAAGCGCGCGCCCAGAAACTTGTCGCTGATGTCGGAGTATTTCTGGTACTTCCCCGTGAGCAGGTAGAGGGTGCCCTCGCCGTGGCTGGTGTTGATGTCCTCGAACTGGTCGATGGTCATCTTGGGAAACAACACGCCCTGCGGAACCAGCTCGTTCAGGAAGTACGGGGAATAGGTGCTGGCGGGCACGATGGTTTCCTGCCGTCGCACACCGCCACCAAAGCGGACCAGGATGACGTTGGGTCCCTTGTAGATTGCAGGGTCAGCCGCTGCGCGCCAATTGGGCGCACCCGCCAATGCCGCCGCGCCGCCCGCAGCCATCAAGAAATTGCGCCGAGAAACTTCCATGACGCCGACCTCCCTTATCCAACCGCATAGTTATGCCACGACCCACCCACCGGCGCAAGGAAAATGAGGCAGCCCGCATCCGGACAGCGCATCAGGCCGCGTTTGCCCCCTGTTGTCGGCTGGCTTATCATGCCCGCTGGGAATGCGAAGGAAGGGGACCGATTCGCCTTGGCCGCTCGAACCAATATCTTGTGGAGTGCCCGCGCGTGAACAGGGTAGCACGCGTGTTGGTGTTTCCGTGCGGCTCGGAGATTGGGCTGGAGATTCACCGCGCCATCAGCGGCTCCACCTTCCTCCACCCGGTGGGAGCTACCAGCGTGGCGTCCAACCACGGGCGCATGTTTTACCGCGACTATATCGAGGGGGTGCCCTTCGTAAACGACCCCGCCCTGGTACCTGCGCTCAATGCCATCATCGAGCGGAATGGCATTGACCTGATTTATCCCGCGCACGACGATATCGTGACCGCGCTTGCCGCGCGGGACGACCTGCTCTGTGGTGTGGTGGGATCGCCTGCGGAGACGTGCCATGTATGCCGCAGCAAGCGGCGCACCTACGATTTCTTTCGCCCCCAGCTGCCCACGCCTGCGGTGTATGACGCGGATGGTGACTACCCGCTGCCCGTTTTCCTAAAGCCCGAGTGCGGGCAGGGTTCTCGCGGGGTGATGCTGGCGCATTCGCGCGCGCAAGTGGAATCCCAGCGTGAACGCGACCCCTCGCTGATGCTGCTGGAGTACCTGCCCGGCGCGGAGTACACGGTGGATTGCTTTACCGACAGCGGACGGAAGCTTCGCTTCGCCGGTGTGCGCGAACGCCTGCGCACGGTAAACGGCATCAGCGTGCATACGAAACCCGCGCAGGTGCCCGAGCTGGAAGCCATGGCCGATACGATTAACGATGCCCTGCCGCTGCGTGGCGCATGGTTCTTCCAGGCGAAGCGCGCCGCGAACGGAACCCCCACCTTGCTCGAAGTGGCCCCGCGCGTGAGTGGCGGCATGGGGATGTTTCGCGCTGCCGGGGTGAACCTGCCTTTGCTGGGGGTATTCGACGCGCTGGGTTTCCCTGTCGAGATACTGCGGCAAGATTTCGAGATTGATTCGGATCGCGCGCTCACGGCGCGCTACCAGTTGGGCATTTCCTACACGCACGCCTACATTGATTACGACGACACGCTGGTGATGGATGGCGCGCTGAACCCGCAGGCGATTGCATTTGTGGCGCAATGCCGCGCGAAGCAGGTGAAGGTTCACCTGTTGTCCCGCCACGCGGGCGACCTGGAGTCAGCGCTGCAAGCGTGGGGGATACGCGGGCTGTTTGACGCGGTGCATCACTTGGGCAGGGGTGAGCGCAAGAGTGCTTTCATTACGCAGGCCGACGCGATCTTTATTGACGATTCCTTTACCGAGCGCAAGGAGGTCCACCGGGCGCTTGGCATTCCGGTGTTTGCGGTGGACGCCATCGAGGCGTTGATGGACGGGAGGGCGTGATCGCCATGCAAGAAGACGAGCGCGCGTTTCTGGAGCGGGTGAGGGAAACCTATGCCAAGGGTTCCCCGCAAGACCGGGCCATACGTGAGCTGGTGGTGCGCACCTTTGCACCGTGGCTGCGCGGGCAGGGGCGGGCTTTACAGTTGGGATACTCTGAGGGGATCGACACCGCCCTCTTTGCGCACCATGTCGAGCGGCTGGACATTGTCGAGGGCGCGCCCTCATTTGCGGAAGACGCGCGCCGGGCGGGGCTTCCCGCCACCACGGTGTATGAGAGTTTGTTCGAGGACTTCGCGCTACCCAGCGGAACGCAACTGTATGACCACGTGATTGCGGTCTACGTGCTCGAGCATGTGCTCGACGTGGGGCAGGTGTTGGCGATGGTGCGGCGCGTGCTTGCCCCCGGCGGCAGGTTGTACATCGCGGTGCCCAATGCACGCGCGTTGTCGCGCCAACTGGCGTTGCACATGGGCTTGCTGCCTGGCCTGAAAACCCTGACCGAGAACGACCACAACCACGGGCATCGGCGGGTGTACGATTGCCCGGACCTGAACCGCGACATCAACGCGGCAGGCTTTCGCGTGGTCTCTCAGGGCGGCGTGATGGTGAAGCTATTGGCGGATTTCCAGATGGACCAGATGTTTGAGTCCGGCGTGCTGGGCGATGCACAGGTCGAAGGGCTGTATAGACTGGGGCAGGAATACCCCGACCTCTGCGGCACGCTCTATGCCGTGTGCGAGGTGGACGCATGAGCGCGCAGCACGGTCCAGAGTTCTCCGTGTTGGTCACCTGCCATTACGAAGAGCAGAGCGTCGAGGAATTCTTCTCGCGACTGAAAGCCGCGTGGGAAAGCACCGGGCGCAGCTACGAGATTGTGATGGTGAACGACGGCAGCACCGACGGTACGTGGCAGAAGCTCAAGGCAATCTGGCAGGCCAACCCCGAAGTGACAGCGGTAGTGGATTTCTTCAAGAACGCGGGCCAGATGGCGGCAGCCACGGCGGCGATTACCGAATCCACCGGCAGGCATTTCTTCATCATGGACAGCGACCTGCAACTGCTGCCCGAGGAGATTCCTCAGCTGCTGCACGTGTTCGACCAAGGAGCCGACGTGGTGAGCGGGTACCGCGTAGGCAGGAAGGATTCCTTCTTCCGTATCATTCCGTCGAAGCTGGCCAACGTGATCATGCGCAAGGCTTCGGACAGCAAGCTGCGCGACTTCGGCTGTACCTTCAAGTTTTTCCACGGCAACTTAATTCGCGCGTTCAACTTGGGGCCGCACCGCATCTTCAGCAACGTGGACATCATTGCGCGCGCGGGCCGCTGCATGGAAGCGCCCGTGTCGCACCGCGCGCGCCAGCACGGCACATCGGGGTGGACCTTCGCCAAGTTGTGGAAATACAACATGGAGAACTTCGTCAAGCTGTCGCAGCGTCCTTTCCAATTCATTGCGGCAGGGTGCGCCGCTCTCGCGTTGCTATTTATTCTACGTATACTCGCGGGGTTCTTCTCGCCCTTCGGCATTCTGCACGAGGTCACCAATGGCCTTGTGCTAAACGTTCTGGCAGTTGGACTCATCCTGCTGCTCCTTGTCCTGAGCCTGGTGGGCGAATTCACCATCCGCTGCTTTGTCATGCTGCGCGACCAGCCCGGCTATTGCGTGCGCGAGACCCTGCGGCGCGCGCCCGTCAAGCCCATGAAGGACGGGGACGCCGCGTGACCACGACAGATCGATTGCGCCGCTGGGCGCTCTATCTGCTGCTCTATGGTGTTGCACCGTTGCTGCTGCTCACCCTGCTGGAAAGTGTGCTCCGCACCACGGGATACGGCGAGAGCACCGAATGGCTGCTGGAGCGCCATTGCGACAACGCCACATTCCACTCGCCCAATCCCGCGTTCTACCAGCAGTTTTCCGCCATTCCGCTTTACGAAATCATGAACTGGGACGAGCTGGAGTTTGTGGTACCGGCAGAGAAATCAGCGAATACTTTCCGCATCTTCGCCTTTGGCGAGTCCGCGCTCTATGGCCAACGCTCCGCCGTCCGCATTCTGGAAGTGATGCTGGCCGCGCGATTCCCTGATATTAAGTTTGAAGTCTTCAACGCCTCCTGCCCCGGCATGAACTCACATGTGCTTCGGGCAGCGGCGCGCGTAGCCGCGCAGCATCAGCCCGATCTCTTCCTCATCTACATGGGCAATAATGAGGCCGTGGGGCCTTATGGCCCCAACACGTTGATTGGACGCACGGGGGTGCTTTGGAATCCCACCGTGATACAAGGTCTCATCAGTCTGAGCAACCTGCGCCTGACGCAATTCGCGGGTCGCGATTCCGTGGGCGCGCCCACGCAGGAAGAGATCATGGCTTCCGTTCCAGGGCAGGCCAATTTTGACGGCGTGCAGGCGCTCTATGCGGACAACCTCGAGGCCATGCTCGCATCGGCCCGAAGTGCGGGGGCGACCACCGTGCTTTGCACGCTTGCGGCAAACGTGCGTTTTGGGGACAAGCCCGTCGAGCGGCCCGCTTCGCTCGATGCCATAGAACGGGGAGCAGTGAGCGAGGTCGTGCTGGCGGCTGCAAAGCGCCATGCCGATGCGCGGGTCATCTTGGCCGACGTGGAGCGACGGCTCTATGAGCAATCTCCCAGCGGCGTGCCGGACTACACTTTCTTCTCCGACAACATCCACTTGCAATTCGACGGCGCCTATCAAGCCGCCTGCGCCATGTTCGAGGGCGCGGCCATGGCCGTGTTCGAGGCAGGCGCCTACGTTGCGCCGCTTTCCCGCAATGAAGCGGCGGACTTGTTGGGCTGGAATGCAGCCACCGAGATCGAGCTGCTCCGTATTCAGGTGGGGGCGGGGTTTGACCCGCATTCAAAGCAGTTGCTGCAACAACAACTGATCGCGCTTGAGGCGGCCAATGCCGGTGACTTGGTGACCATGAAAGACGAAGGCTTCGCCCGCGCAATTGCTGCACGCCCTGACGATGTCCTTCTGTATCACATGCGCTTCGAGAACTTGCTCTATGCCAACCGTACCGCCGACGCGCTCAAGGTTGCAGAAGAGATGGCGACCAAGTTCCCCTGCTCGCGCCTGGCACTGCGCGCGCTGGGCAAAGCGCTGAATGCCTCGGCGCAGATTGACGCGGCACAGGATGCCTACGGGAGCGTGCTGGAAATTTATCCGGACGACATCCCCAGTCAGGTCTCAATGGGGCTGCGCAAGTGAAGGCGCTGCTTAAACACCCCGAGGCACGCTGGCTTGCTGGGCTGTTGGCGTTTACCACGCTTGCAACCAGCCTGTACCTCGCTTTTGCCACCGGCCCGATTCGGCAGGCCTTTGGGTCCGAGCCGGACTGGTTCGCACCCTCGCTCATGTGGGCCGCAGGGCGCGGGTTGATCACGCCTGTGCCCGAATCTGTGCCCGGCCTTACCGAGTTTCTTCGCGAGCAATCGAAGTCCTTTGACATCGACACGATTCCCGATAACGTTGCCACGTGGGACTTGAGCCCCTTCTGCCAAACGCATCGCTATCTGCTCTACGCCGTTGGCGTGGTGTGGTGGCTCTTCGGCGTGTCGTGGGAAACCATCAAGCTGGTGCCGTTGTTGGCACACATGGTAGCTACCGCCGCGCTCTATGGGTTGTTCCGGTTGGGTTGCGGACGCAGGGTTGCGGTGTTGGGCGCGGCCTTTGTCATGCTGTCGCCGCCGGTGCTGGCCATGCTGCCCTCTGTGCGCGACTTCTGCAAGATGCCTTTCTTCATGCTCATCTTCCTTGTGCTGGGCCTGTTGGTGCGTGGCGCGCATTCGCCATCGAGACACCTCGGGTTGGCCGCTGGGCTGGGCGCGCTGTGCGGCGTGGGCATTGGGTTCCGGCAAGACTTCATGGCCTGCATTCCTCCGTGCCTCGTGGCCGTTGCATTGTTGTCCCCGACATTGTCCACATGGAAGCATCGCGTTGCGGCTTTTGGGTTGTTGCTCGCCACCTTCTTCATCACGGGCTGGCCGGTGTTGGGCGCCATCCAGCGCGAGAATGGCGCGGTATCCAGCCACAGCCTGGCGCAGGGCTTGTCCACCGAGGCCGAATCTCGCCTCAACTTTGGCGGCGCGTCGTATGAATTGATCGAGTCCTCAAACGACAACCTCGTCCATGCGGCGGTCTATAACTTCGACCGGCGCGCGGGCCACCACGAGCCCATGCAGAATTACCTGAGCCCGGTCTACGGGGACGCGGGCAGGCGCTTCTTCCGGGCAGTCGCGCTCACCTTTCCCTACGACCTTTCCATGCGGGCCTTCGCCGCGGTGCGGGCC
>JBIKMR010000042.1:0-21472 GCA_044359155.1 Candidatus Hydrogenedentales bacterium
TGTACGGCGGGCAATACGCGGACCACGTCGCCGATGGCGCTCAGGCGAATCATCAAGATGCGGGGCACACCATTCTGCAAGACGGTTCCTCTCCATGCGCAGCCAAAGGGACCACCCGGTAGGGCGGTGGCACAAAGCATAGCATGGCGCGGAGGGCCAGATTCGACCCCTGCCTCTAGGGCAGGTCTATCACGCCGCTGTCACTTGTGGTCAGGGTCACGCGGGTGGGGTTGAATGTGACCAGACTAGACAGATTGATGCTCGATCCTGTGCCGCTCGCGTTGAAGCTGGCGGTGTTGTTTAGCTCGGGCGTGATTATGGTGCCCACGCTCTGGAGGTTTATCGCCCCTCCGCTAAACGCAGTGACCGTTAGACCAGACAAAGTACCATCCACCGCTATGGTGGCAATGCCCGGCAGGCTAATGGATGATCCCGCGTCTTGGGCGTAGAGGCTGGCGCTGGCATCGGTGACGGTCATTGCCGTGGGGTTGGAAAGGGTGAGCATGGCACCCTGCTGCGCAAACATGCTCGTGTTAATGATGGTGGCCAGGCTGGGGGCACTGAATGTTGATGCAGGCAGTGTCAGGGTAAGGCTGCTTCCCTCCAATGTGTCCAGCAAGATCGCATTGAAGGTGGCCTCGTAGAGGGTGAGCGAAAAGTCCGTCATGGCTTCCAGCGCGGGCAGGGCCAGGGTTGTATTTGACACGGAAAGCTGCCCGGAAAGCGACTGCAAGAGGGGGGCTTCGAGGGTGCTTCCTTCCCCAGTCATGCTGCCCAGCATGTCGATACTGGTTGCGCTTTCGAGCGACATGACGCCACCGCCAGAAATACTCAGGCCAAGCTGTCCATCGAAGCCGGTTATCGAAGGCAGGTCGAACGTGCTGCCGCCAGCGGCCTGCACGGTGAGGGTGGTGTCGCCCTGTCGATCGATGGTAGCCAAGGCGGGCAGGGTCAGCTGCCCAGAGCTATCGGACGAAAGCAGGAACGAGGCGGAGCCGTTAACCGTGCCATCGATGGAAAGGCTGGTGGCTGCGGCATCGATGCTGCCGCCGGTGTATACAATCATCTGGCTGCTGGAGGGCTGGTCCACGCTGATCGCGTCCAGCACGGGCAGGGCCACGGTGGCGTTGTTCTCCACGGTGAGGCGCGGGTTGTTCCATACCGCAAGGTTGTCCACATTCAGCAGAGCGTTCTCGCCGCTGATGACGATGTCCGTGCCAGTCGCCTCGGTGATGGTGCCCAGATTGAGCGTACAGGTATCGTCCACGCGGAATGCCATCTCGTCCAGCGTGGTCTCGCCCGTGATGCTGGCCAATGCACCACCGCTGAGTTCAATCCGTGCGCCGGGTTGTGTGTCAAGCGTGCTGGCAATCACCAGACTGGCGCTGCTTCCGGTGACTTTAATCTTGCCGGAGAGCAGCAAGTCGCCCCGCACTGTAGTGGCACCGTAAATCTGAAGCTCCCCTATCTCGGCGATCTCCAGCGTCTCGGCAATGTCGAGCGAGCCGACGCTGGCTATCTGGAAGTTGCCGACGTTCACGACAACGTCTCTCCCCGGAATGTCGATGCGGGCCGTGTCATCGAACTGCGGCTTTCGCTCGAGGCTCCAGTTCGCGGGGTCATTCCAAGATCCGCCCGCAAGGTTGTTGAACAGGTTCTCTCCTTCGGCGGCATTCAGGTTGCCAAATACTATCTCAACGTCGGCGGCCACGGGGTTGCCCGACAAGTCGACCAGCACGGTGCTGTCGATGTCGAGTGCATACAGGCCATCCGCCAAGGTTCCCCCGGCAGAGGGGGACACGGTGACCCGAAAGCCGCGAGCGTCAAGCGCGGGCGCGGCCAGGGGTACCACGGAATCGTCGCTCCCACCCCGTTCGCCGTCTGCCCCAAGCGCGGTAAGGGTGAAGCCGGACAGCTCAAGCGCGTCACCCCGCATCGGCTCGTTAAACGTCAGCACAATCTCCTGCACATTGGCGCCAATCCGGTTGTTGGCCGGCATGCTGCGAACCAAGTGGGGAGCGGTGGCTTCAGGAACCACGGCCAGGTTGCGAACGGCGGACACGGCACGGTTGCCGCCCGTGTCCGAAGCCGCAACGGCTATTGACACGCTGTCCTGAAGCACAAGGTCAGGCGCGCGATAGCGGAACTCGAAAGGGAAGGTGCCGTCGGTGGCGATACGTTCGCCATCCACCAGCAACTCGACATTGCGCACCTGCACGTCGTCCGTAACCACGGCCCGAATTGTCAGCAAGGCCAGGCTGTCCACCTCGTTGGCGGCAACGCCCACGATCTCGAACGTGACCCCCGGCGGCACGCCACCCGTGTCGGCGGCAAGATAATTGAACACGACCAATTTGCTGTCGGGGTTGGCGAAGTAGGCATAGCCATTGTGAAGCGTGAAGTCAGTCGGCTGCACATCGAGATCAAACTCGTCAACAAGGTTCTCAGTCTCGGCGGGATTGCTCCCGTCAAAGACACCGAACGGTTGAACGTTAAAGGCGCGCGTGTAGTTTGCAAGCACAAGCCCGCTGCCATTCAGGGCTACACTGCGGAAGGTTCCTATCGGGGCGCTCGCCTGTCGGCCTAACTGCACGGGGTTGGTACGGTCTGAAATGTCCACCGTGTCGTAGCCGTCGAAGTGGGGCAGATAGACCACGGGGTCGGCGTTGACAATGGAAAGGGCAGTGGATACTTGGCGGGCATGCGGAAAAACGCCACGCACATCCGGCACGCCGAGCGCCAGTTCCATGACGGTGACCGAGGTGGGACCCATTGCAACGAGGATGTCGCCCGACACCGACAAGTGGTTCACCGGCTCCGGCAGCGGGATGGAATCCACGGCGCTGCCATCGGGCATGTACACCACGTCCACCCTGCCACCTTGCGTACCGAAGTAAGCGTACTCGCCCGACACGGCAACACAAGCGGGGTAGGTTCCGTTTCCTTCGTTCATCGGCACGGCGGCGCGCGCCTCGGCTGGGTTCGACACATCGACCAGCGCCCATCCAAACGCTCCGCCCGCCACGGCAATCCACGGGCCTTCACAAGCCAATTGGCTTGCCAGCCCGCCCAGTTCCACTTGGGCCACCTGCGCGGGTGGCATCCCGTTGTACACGTTGAATACCGATACCCCTTTCGCCCCTTCAGCCACCGCCACGTAGTCGCTGGTAGCGTTTACATCTGTTGGAAAACCGAGGGTGGCAACCTCGGCCAGCGCGCCCACGCCCTGCGCGATGCCGTCGAGCGGGTTGCTTCCCTGCTCGAGCTCGGCCCGGTCGCGCAGACCGTCCTCATCGGTGTCGTCATTGTCCACGGCGGTGTTGTATATCGGCTCGACTACGTCGGCCAAGCCGTCGAGGTCGGTGTCTACTTCCCCATCGACCGACGTAAACAAGAGGCGCGGTAACGGCGTTATCTCGCCGTTAGGGGCAGACTGCAATCCTGCGCGCGCAAAGGTTCCGGTGGGCAAGTGGTGGAAGGCAATTCGGTAGTAACGCTCGGGCGCAAGCGCGACAACGCGCAGCGCACCCGTGGAAGTGAGTTGCCCACGACTGGTCAGGCCCGTGGCGACGTCCGTCAGCGCGTAGTCGATTTCATCAAAGGGCAGTGCGTCTTGCGCGGGGGCGGAGAAACGCTCTACAAGCACCTCATAAAAGGCGCTCACGGTCTCCGGGATTTCGGCGGGCGGGGTTCCTTTACCGCCAAGGGCCTCCACGCTCAGGGCCAGCGCGTCGAGGGCGGCCACGACCTGGCCCTGGTCCATGAAGTCGGTGCGGCCTGCGCTGGCGTGGGTGTAGGTACCATCGCCCCAGAGTTCAACACTGTTGTTGCGGTAGGTGATCAGCGCGTTCACGTCGGCGGCGCTGAAGCCATCGGGCAGCGCCAGGGTGCCCAGTTCCTGGGCCTCGGCCGCCGAGATGGTCTCGCCTTCGCCGGAGGTCTCGCTTGTCACTTCCGTAAGCAATTCGAGGATGGCAACCACCCGAGCCGAGTCACGCTCAAAGTTTGCAGCGTACCAGTCTATCTCTGTCCACTTGGCTGCGCCGAGTTCAATCACGATTAGGTCGCGATAGGCGGTCAGGAAATCCAACATGCGCTCGAACTCGTCAATCGCCGCGTCATCACCCGTGCCCTTCGACCCCACGCAGGTGCAATTGCGGACGATATCCACGCCACCGCCAATGCATGTAATCGCCTGGCCTACTACGGGAACTGCGTTAAGCAGAGCGGGGCCGCAAGCGGCAAATACCCCCAAGCCACCAAAGACGCCACTGAGCACACAGCCCGTGCGATCCGGGGTTCCGGTACCCGGCGGTATAACGCAGTCGCGCAGCAACCCAACCCCGCCTGAAGCAAGGGACCACCCACAACCAATGACGCCTTCCGCCTGCGCAAAGCCAGGTACAAACGACAAAGCGCATTCGCCAACTCCCCAGAGAACCGCTTGGCCGCACTCGGCGTCGTCGATGACGCAGCGTTGGGGTGCGCCATTTCCGTCGCCTCCCCCCCCGCCCCCACCAGGAAAACTGCCGGGGCCGCTGCCGGGGCGCGAGCCATGCCAGCCCGGCTCCAGAATTCCCACGCCGGGGTCGGTGCATACGAGGCGGCCATCGTCGCTCACGGTCATTGGGCCAACGATACTCCACTCGCCCTCGTCGTGGTCGAAGCTCCACAAGGCGCTCGATGCACCGGGCGGCAGGGGTTCGCCAGTGGCGGGGTCGGGCAGGTTAGGGAAACAGGCGGGCACCGGTTGATCGAAATTGTTCGGGCCATCGGTCTGCACAGTGATGACCATCGGCAGGTCAAGCCCCGGTGGCAGCGGGCTGGGCAGGCGGTCTGGCGCGACGGGCGCAATACCCATTGAGCCGCCCCGCGTGCCGAAGTCTCGGTAGAGCGTGTCGGGCGGCACGATTAGCCCGGCCCCTTCATATTCCGGAAGAACCTCGATTACCGCGCTGGTGAAGGCAATTGGGGTGGGCGACGTTTCGCTGACCGGTGTGAGGGCGCCCTCCGGAATCAGCGGCAGGTAGATATCCCCCACGTTGTTTTCGCGCCCGGCCACGGCTTCCCATGCCTTGCCGACGAAGGGATAGTAGGGGCCGGAGGGAAAGCTGGTAGGTGTCGGCTCGCCATTCACGTAAGCGGTGCCCACGTTGAGACCGTCGATGTGCACGAAGAAGCGTCCCGCGGGCACCGGCTCGAGCCGGAAGTTGCCGTTGGCGTCGGTGATAGTGGAGATGTCAAAGCGCCCGTCGATGAATATCTCGACCCCGGCCAGCGGCACATTCACCACCGCGCCCTTGTCTCCTTCGCCAAACTCCGAAGCGAACACCCTGCCGAACACGGCGGTTCCCTGAAGCGCGCCCAGCCCCAGCGTGGTATAGCTGATGATGCGCGTGCCGCCGGGGTTGCCGTCGCCATCCACGTCCACTGCGCGACCATCCGTGGTGAGCAGCTGCGCTCCGTCCAAGTGGGCGCGCAAGGTGGTGTTGCCACTCATGGGGGAACTCGGGAAGAGCGTGAGGCGGCGCCCGTCTGGAGACAGGTTCCTGTACGTGTTCATTTGCTGTGTGCCGCGCCGGATGACCACCGCGGAATTGAATAGCACCGAAGGGCTGAGCGGGGCGCTGAAATTCAAGATCAGTTCGCGCGTGACCGCTACGCTGTCTTCGCCGTCTGCCGGGTCGCTTGATGCGAGGAGGGCAGGAGACAGGGCTGCCACGTTCACGAGGTCCGTTTGTGAATACGTGTCGCTGCCCAAGGGCGTTGTCACTGTCAAGGACACCGAGTAGGTTCCCGGCGTGTCGTAGGTCTTGACTGGGTTCTGCTCGGCGCTGTCTGTACCATCGCCAAAGTCCCAAGACCACGCGGTGACGGGTGCGTCGCCTGCGTCGGAGACATCGAAGAACTGCACCACGAGCGGGGCCTGCCCGGATACGCCTATGGAGAAGAAGGCTGCCTGCGGGCCATCGTCGCCGGTAGTTCCCTCGCCCTCCTCGCCCGTTCCCTCGCCGGGGCAATAGCCATCTTCCCCCTCGCTGCAAGCGTAGTAACCCGTCGAGTTGTAAAACTGAATCAGGCGCAGCAGCTCGGCGAGGTTTATCGCCCAGTTTTGAGGGGCGTAGTCAGAGTCGTGTGATTGGCAGGTGGTGTCGCCCGGGCCGGGTGCGAAGCCGTCTTCGCCGTTTACGTCGCAGTGCAGGGCCAGCAGGTTGTAGAACTGTACCACGCGCAGCAGTTCGCTTAGGTTGATTTCCGCATCTTGGGAGGTGTCGGCATCATGAAAGGGGGCAGCCCAAGCAACCCCGAACACACACCACCATGCAGCAAGCAAAGTCAGAACCCTGCCCATGTAAAGCTCCTTCCCCATGCAGCGGGCCTGAAGTATAGCCGAAGCAGAGGAAAATGCCTAGGGCATGGAGGTGGGCGCAAACAAAGATGGGCGCGCCGGGGAGGCGGGCGTTGTCGTCTGAAAGGAAAATGGCGGAGAGGGAGAGATTCGAACTCTCGGTACGAATTAACGTACACACGCGTTCCAGGCGTGCTCCTTAAACCACTCGGACACCTCTCCGGGAGCCAGTTAGTATACGGACCGATCGCGGTGTATTTCAAAGACCGGTTTGTGGGTGCGTGCAGGGGGGGCTTGCCCAAGCTGAGAGGCAGGCGATATGCTCGCGTGTTGGCATAGGGAAACAACGTGAAGGCGGGCATCATGGCGCATACGGAATCGGGCGGGGCGGAATTGAAGGCGCGCATTTCGCTTACCGGCGCCATTGCGCTGGTGGTGGGGGGCGTGGTTGGGGCGGGGGTGTATGTGCTGATGGCGCAGATCGGGTCGAAGGCGGGAAGCTCGCTGTGGCTTTCGCTGTCGATTGCGATGGTGGTTTCGCTAATTGGGGTGATTCCCACCATCCAGTTGGCGGGCGCGTTGCCGCGTGGCGGGGCGGGGTATTTCTTTAGCAGCCGCATGTTGAATCCCTTCCTTGGGGCGATGGTGTCGTATTGGGTAATCCTTGGCGCGGGTGCGTCCACGGCGGTCGTGGCGATTACCTTGGCCGATTCGATAAGCGGGATTACCGAGAAGCTGCCCTTTGCGGTATCGGGGCACGTGGTGGGCATGGGTATTCTTCTCGCCTTCTGGGGGGTGTTCCTTGCGGGTATCCAGTTGGCCATGTCGTTGCAGGTGATCATGGCGGCGCAGTTTGTTACGGCGCTGGTGGTGTATGCGGTGGCCGGGGCGGTGCAGGTTCCCATCACCCTGGGCATGGGCGCGCCGATGGGGGCGGGTGCGTTCTTTGAATCCATCCTGATCAGCTACATGCTATGCATGGGCTTTCAGGTGGTGGCGGAATTGGGAGAGGAAATTCAGAATGCGCGGCGCAACATTCCGCTTGCCCTGATTATTGGCGGCGCGATAGTCGGCGTGCTGTATATCACCGTGGGGCAGATATTCGTGAGCCACTTTCCCGACCACCCCGCGGTGCCGATTGACCCGAAGACGAATTTGCTGGATACGGCGACCAGCTTCTTGCCTAGTTGGTTCATGCCTTACTTGGCGTTTGGCGCGATTACCGCCGGGCTGACTTCGTTGAACGCGGCGGCCATTGCGATACCCCGCGAAATATTCGCGCAGTCCCGCGATGGATTACTGCCCGCATGGTTTGGAGCGGTGAGCCCGCGCACACAGTCCCCGCAAAATGCCATGACAGCCTACTTCCTGTTCGTGGGGCTGCTGTTGCTGGGCCAACAGGAGCTGGACTTCTATGGCGTAGCGGCGGCGATTGGGATCCTGGTCATGTCGTCGGTGTTGTGCGTGGCCTGCCTGAACCTGCCGCGCCGCCACCCCGAGTTGTACCGGAATGCTTACATTGTTTTCCCCTATCCTCTGCTGGTGTTTTGCACTATCTTTTCCGTGCTGGTGTCGTTGTTCTTCTGCGGCGTGGTGTTGATGGAACAGCCCAAGGTGGCGGTGCTTTATGGAGTGTGGACGGCGCTGGTGGCGGGCATTTACTTTGCACGCACCCGGGGTTGGGGGGCGACGGAGTGGGCCCGCACCCGCAGCGTGGGATAGTGCAAGGCAGGCTCACGAGGCCCAAGTACGAAAATTGACCAAATCTCAGACCCGTGTTATGCTGACTTCCTAATGGGCAATTAGGGGCTTCGGCACAACGACGGAGGGCCCGGCGTGTTTACAAGGGCATCGTTCGATCGTATTGGTATTTTGGGGTGTTTGGCCGTGCTGTGTTTGGCGACCTTGCCGGCAGCAGCAGACAGCTTCACGCAGCGCTTCGGGGGCTTTAGCGATCTCTCGCTCAAATCCGTGCGTTTTTCGCCTGATGGATCTTCGGACTCCTACGAGGCCTGCGCCACGGACATTGATTCGCTACCCGTCTCGACGGCAGGCAGCAATCAGGTGTCGCTGAACAGCAATGGCTTCCTGAAGATAACGCCCGGCTTCAGCATAGAGTATTACGGCGTGCGCTATGACGAGCTGTATATCGGCGCGAATGGGTACGTGACGTTTACTTCGGGCGACGTTGCGGCAGACGGTACGCTGGCCAACCATTTCAACTTGCCACGCATCTCGGGTTTCTACACCGACCTGAACCCCTCCCTGGGGGGCACGATTTCTTGGGAGGTGATTGGAACGAAGGTGGTGGTGACGTTCAAGAACGTGCCGCTGGCAGTGGACAGCGAGGCAAAGGTGACGTTCCAGATTGAGGTATACAGCAGCGGCGGCGTAATCGTGAGCTGGCTGGAACTGCCCTCGACCTCTTTCCTTGCGGGAATTTCGGCAGGCAATGGCACGCCCGGGGGCTTTCAAGACAGCGACCTTTCGGCCTATGCGGCCTGCGACAGCAATTGCCTGAACGCAGTGGTGAGCGTGGCAGATGAGCTGGCGGATATTTACGGCAGCCCGCCACTGAACTTCCCGGTGGACGAGATGGACCTTGACGTGAATGGGATACCGGACGTGTTGAACCTGCGGCTGCTCGAGGAAACCCTGCGCCGGGGCAGCACTTTTGGCCATTGCCAGGCTTTGTCGGCGTGGGAAGCCAACCTCGCCATTCTGGAAACCAAGCTGGCGGTGTTGCCAAACAACTTCTTTACGCAGTGGTCACGCGAGGATTTCACGCTGGCCTGTGCGGGCATGGCCACCCTTGGTGGCGACCGTGTGCCGCAGAACCTGGTCCGGCTGCTGGGGTCCACGCAATCGCTGGGCATTGGTCGCGACGAGTTGGACGATTCCGCGGAGCCCTTCGTGAGCTGGAGCGGCGACATGGACCAGGACGAAGTGTGCAACCGGGGCGAGTTCGAGGCCTCGGAATCGTTCCCAGAATTCCTTGTCGCGGCGTTTGACCCCGCCATTTCCGAAGACGGCGGCCAGTGCTTCCGCGAATTTTTCGAGTTCCCGGACGACGAAGGCGAGGGCACGGAAGAGGGCGACCCCGATGGCCCGCTGTGCTCGCTTACCATGTCGAGCCTGGAGATGGTGCCGGTAAACAACAGCCCCTACATTGGGTCGGTGAGCTTTACGCAGTTCGAGGATCAGGTGCTGGTGACGGTGAACCACACGGTTCCGCAGCCGGCGTCGGTGACCATCTTCCGGGGCGAGCGTGGGCGCACGGGCACGGCGTTCATTTCGCTGGGGTCGGGGCCATCGCCGTTGATTGCGCTGATTTCTCCCAGCGCGCTGGACATCATTTCCAGTGGGTATTACGTGCAGGTGTCGCAATCCACGAACCCCGGCACGGTGGATATTCGCGGGCAGATTGAATGCGAGCCCGTGGTGGAAGAAGGCGAGGGCGAGGGCGTTGTGGAAGGCGGAATCGAGGGCGAAGGTGAAGGAGTGGTTGAGGGTGAAGGCGAGGGCATTGTGGAAGGCGAAGGAGAGGGAGTTGTGGAGGGCGTTATCGAGGGAGAAGGCGAGGGGCTGGAGTTTGAGGGCGAACCCGAGCCGTTTACTTCTTGCCTTGCCGACATGAGTGGCAGCCTTTCGGTGCCGCCGTATGTGACGAATTTTGGCGGAGTGCTGGTGCTGACTAACTTTGGGGACACGGCGCAGTTGCTGGTATTCCATAGCATTACGAACCCCACGTTTGCGGCGTTGCATTTGGGCGAGCCGGGCACGCTGGGCCCCAAGCTGTTCGACATCGAACCGCCGTTAGCGAGCCCGATTGCGCTCGATGTGCCCATTGAGATGGTGGAGCAGGTGACGCGGGGGGCGTATATACGTCTGGGATACAGCGGCTTTGCACCCGGTGAAATTCGTGGTGACCTAACCTGCGAGCTGGTGGATACCGAGGGTGAAGAGTCGCCGTTCCACACGGCGGATTACCTTGGGCCAGACGGCATGATAGAGCTGACGGAACTGCTCCGAGTCATCCAGTTCTTCAACCTTGGGGGCTTTGGCTGCGGCGACGAGGAAACGGGCTATGTGCCCGGCGGCCTTGACCAAGATTGCGCGCCTGCCAACTTCGACTATGCGCCCCAGAATTGGCAGGTGGACTTGACGGAAATCCTGCGCATTGTGCAGTTGTACAACGCGCGCGGCTATGCCAGTGGCCAACCCACGGAAGACGGCTTCGCGCCGATATACGAGATTCCTGCCGGGTAGAATTACATCCACTTGTGCATGGCCCGGAAGGTTTCACCAGAGACTTTCCGGGTCTTTCTTCGCCCGGAATTGTTTTGGCCCTCTGCGCGCAAATTGGTGTAGACTGGCCAACGAGGTAGTTTTTTTGCGTAGTCGCAAGGGGAGAGGCGTGGTGTCCGGCGGTGTGCAAACTTTGATCAACGGCCTTACGGCGGAGAATATCGATTCCATTATGGAATCGATAAGCGACGCGATTCTTGCCATCGACCTCGAGGGGACATGCGTCTACATAAGCCCTTCACACCGGCACATTCTTGGTACGGGCGAGGAGATTCTCGGGCGCAACTCGTTTGACTTTGTACACCCGGACGACCTTGGGCAAGTGCTGGAAAAGTACGCGCACGCGTTGGCCAACTTTACCGAGGCGGTGTGCGAGTATCGGTTTCTACACCCGGAGCGGGGCCCCATCTGGGTGGAGTCGCGCGGACGATATGCCACGTATAGCCACGGCACGCCGCTTACAGTGATTGTGACGCGCGAGGTGGGCGAGCGCCGTGAAGCGGAAGCGGCGCTGCGGGAATCGAAACTCTTTGTAGAACGCATCGCCGCCGCTTCGCCCTTCATTCTCTATGTGTTCGACATCATCGCGCAGGAGAACGTGTACGTAAACCGGAAGCTCGAGGAGGATTTGGGTTACAGCCACGAGGCCATTGAGGAGATGGGGGCCGGGATGATGATGCAGTTGCTGCACCCGGAGGACCAGGCCCGTCTGCCCGCGCTGTTGGCGCGTTGGCATGACGCGCCGGACGGGGAGGTGCTGGACACGGAATACCGGATGCGCAACGCGGCGGGCGAATGGCGGTGGTTCCTTGGACGCGACACGGTTTTCCAGCGGGCTACCGATGGGAAGGTGATCAAGATCATCGGCACGGCGATGGACATCACCGAGCGCAAGTATGCCGAGATGGAGCGCATACAGGCGGCGGAGGAACGCCGCCAGCTGCTGGAGCAGATGTGGCATGTGCAAAAGCTGGAAAGCCTGGGGGTTCTGGCGGGCGGCATTGCGCACGACTTCAACAACATCCTCACTGCGATGCTGGGCCATGCACAATTGGCGCGCATGAAGATGCCCGCAGACTCGCGGGCGGTGGCCAAAATTGACGAGGTGGAAGCGGCGGCGCGGCGGGCGGCAGACCTGTGCAAGCAGATGCTGGCGTATTCCGGCAAGGGACAGTTTGTAAGTCGCGCGCTGGACTTGGGCAAGGTGGTGGAGGGCATGGTGCAGATGCTCGAGGTGGCCGTATCGAAGAAGGCTGCGCTACGGCTGGCGTTGAGCCCCGGGCTGCCCGCCATAGAGGCGGACCAGGCGCAGATCGAACAGGTAATTTTGAACCTGATTGTGAACGCATCGGAAGCGCTTGAGGGCAGGGACGGCGACATTCACGTGTCGACCGGTGCGATTGTGCATGAACCCAACACGGCTTGGGATACCTACCCGGCGTCGGTTGCGGCGGGGCAGGCGTGCGTTTATATCGAGGTGACGGACACCGGCTGCGGCATGGACGCCGCCACGCGCGCGCGGGTGTTCGACCCGTTCTTCTCCACCAAGTTCACCGGGCGGGGCCTTGGGCTTGCGGCGGTGATGGGGATTGTGCGCGGGCACGGCGGAACCATACAGGTGCGCAGCGCGCCGGGCAGCGGCGCGGCATTCCGCGTGTTGCTGCCCGCCAGCGAGAAAACGGCGGACACGCCCGTGCACGTGGGCACGCCCGCGCCTGCGCCACAGGGAGCCACGGTGTTGCTGGTGGACGATGAAGACGCCGTGCGTAATGCCACCAGCGAGAGCCTTGCCGCACTGGGATACAACGTGATCACGGCAATACACGGTGGCGAGGCGCTGGACGTATTCCGCGTGCGCCACACGGAAATCGCCGTGGTGCTGCTAGACCTGACCATGCCGGTGATGGACGGCGAGGAGGCGTTTTACGCCCTGCGCGAAGTGAACCCCAAGGTGCCGGTGCTGCTGGCCAGCGGCTTCCACCGGAACGATGTCATCGAACAGCTTAGCCAACTCGGCCTTGCCGGGTTTGTGCAGAAGCCGTATTCGATCAATGCATTGGCCAACGCGCTGGCCAATGCGCTGGCTGCCAAGTAGGCGCTCCCCGCGTATTGGTCGCTTGATCGCACCTTTGCCATTCCGTCACCATACGGTATGGGAGGTAGCAGCGAGATGCACGTGTTACGGATTTTTGCGGCGGCCTGCCTGTTTTCTTCGCTTGCCATGGCGGACTCGATCCGCATTGGCGACAAGATTCATGACGGCGTCTATGTGGCCGCGAAGGGGGACCTGTTCGAGGTGCGCTTTCCGGAGACGGGAAAGAGCATGACGCTGAACAACCGCCGGGCTGACGTGAAGCTGATCGCCACAAGCCCCAAGGAAGAGCGCGAACGGATTCATGCCGAATGGCAACGGCGCAGCGCGGCCCTTGCGGGCGAGGCCCCGCCCCCCAAGCCTCAGCCTACGCAGGGCAAGCCGAAGGTGGAAGAGCCCCCGGCCCCCAAGCGATTGACATCGAACGATCTGCGACAGGCCAAGGCCTTGGAAGAGTTGGCCGAGTTTGAAACGCAGTTGATTCTCTGGGCGCAGATACCAGATGAGTACCGTGAGGCCATGTTTGCGAACGTGGCCCTTGCGGCGGAGAGCACGGCAGAATTGAACACGGCCCGCATTGGCGCCCTGCACGAGCAACGCGCCGCCAACAATGACGTGATCGCCGATGAGTCGGAGGCACTGGCGAAGAAGCAGGCGGAAGCGAATCGCGCTCTCGGAAGCAAGAGCAGGGAGCTGGGCAGGGCCAAAAATAGCGCGGAACTTAGTCTAAGGTTTCAGGACGTTTTTGACTCCAGCGATCACTATGCAAACATGCGAAATAACAGAGTCGACAGCGCGGTGCGAAAGGAACTGTTTGGTAAGAGCAGCTCTGGTGATCGGCAGAGCGCGCAGTTTTGGGACAACAAATACCTTGCCGAGTCCAAATACCGTGATGGCAAACGCGCGCAGATAGCCGAGGAGTATTACCAGAAGGAGAAGGCGATCAAGGCGGAGGCAAAGGCTATAAAGAAACAGAGTGAGGCAGAAGCGCGCGCTGCGAATGCGCGCATGGCTGAGATAGAAGCTGCCAACAGCACGGCGCGTTCGGACCAGACGGTGCTGCAACAAAACGCGATGAGCGCGATTGCACGCGCGGAGCGAGAGCTGGACCGGATGACGGCGCTTGAAGAGGCGCTGGCATCGGGCCGACCACTGAGCGTTCCCTTTAATCAGGTGGCCGAGATGAAGATTGTGCCGGGGGAGAACGAGGCGGAGATACCCGTGACGGTGAAGGGGGACAGTTGGCGGATACTGTGGGGTGTTTCCGGCTACGCGCAGGGGTCGAAGCTTTTCTCGATAAGCGTGATCGATAAGAAGACGGGCAAGCCCCTTCGTGGTTCGAGCGACGATGTATCTTCCTATCGCCGGTACCTGTTGCTGGAAGGGCCGGGCGAGTTTACCATCCGCGCAAGTGGCGTGGGCGATGGCGAGGCGATCATCGTGGCGGATGAGGTGCCCTTTTCGAATTGAGATAGGCTACCGCTGCGCATATCTCGTGTCCCTTTAGAGGTGCGCAAGCGGCGCAAGGCATGCCCAACTTTAACGTATCCTCTTGGCTCTGTTAGACTTGCCTTATACCCCCGTGCCGCTGATGCGGCCATTTCTTTTCAGGGAGCCACCGATGTCCAAGAAGAACCAGCTTGTCGAGCCGCGCCTGTTGCGGGGGTTTCAGGACCTGTTGCCGGAGGAACTGATTCCGCGAAAGCGGTTGATTGCCCGGATTGAAACCATCTTCGAGCGCTATGGCTTTTCGCCGCTGGAAACGCCGGCCATCGAGCATCTCGATATTCTGCTGGGGGCGGGCGGGGAAAACACGAACAAGGAACTCTTTCGCCTGCAAACGCCGGAAGAAGAAGAGGTGGCCCTGCGCTTTGATTTGACCGTGCCGTTTGCCCGCACGCTAGCGCAGTACCCGGACAAGCTGAAGCCGCCCTTTCGCCGCTATGCCATGGGCCCGGTGTGGCGCGCGGACAAGCCGGGGCCGGGGCGGTTTCGCCAGTTCACGCAGTTCGACGTGGACGCGGCGGGGTCGGACGTGGTGGCGATAGACGCGGAGATCATCGCGGTAATGAGCCAGGTGATGACGGAAGCAGCGCATGCGCCGGACCACGTGGTGCTCATCAACAACCGCAAGCTGATCGACACGCTGCTGGCGGATTGCGGCATTCACGAGATTGAAAAGCAAAAGCATGTGCTGCGCGTTATCGACAAGCTGCAGAAGGTGGGGGTGGACAACCTGCGCATGGAATTGGGCGAGGGTCGCGTGGATGAATCGGGCGATCCCATTCCCGGCGTGCACCTGGACGCACGGGCCATCGACCGCATTCTTGGGTTCATTGCCATTGGCGGCGGCACGCGTGAAGACATTGTTGCGCGGCTGTCGGAGCACTTGCCATACAGCGAGCTGACACAACAGGCGCTGAAGGAAATGACGGAACTGGCCGAGGCGCTCGATGCGCTGGGCGTGGCGGAAGAGCACGCCAAGTTTGACCCCAGCCTGGCGCGTGGGCTGGATTACTACACCGGCCCGGTGTTTGAAACGATCATCCCCTCGGCCCCGCAGTTTGGCTCGGTGATGGGGGGCGGGCGCTACAACCAACTGGTCCAGCGTTTCCTTAATCGGCCCATCGCCTGCACCGGCATGTCCGTGGGGCTAGACCGTTTGATCGCCGCGCTCACCCACCTTGGCTGCATCGAGGGGGTTAAGAGTCCCGTGCAGGTTCTGGTGGTTACGATGGGCAACGTGCGCCGCTCTGAAACCTTGCGTGTAGCGTCTGAACTTCGCGCGGCGGGCATCCCCACGGAAACATTCCTGGCCGCCAAGAACAAGATGCAGATGGGTAATCAACTCAGCCACGCCGACCACTACGGCATCCCGGTCGCCGTCATCCTGGGCGAAGAAGAAATAGACAACGGTGTGGTTTCCATCAAGGACCTGCGAGCAGGCAAGGCCGCGCGCGAAGACATCGCCGACCACGACGCCTACCGTGAAGCCGGCAAAACGGGCCAGCGCACCGTGGCGCGTAGCGAGATGGTGGCGGCGGTGCGGGGGTTGTTGGGTTGAGAGTTCACTTGACCATCTTTCATTAACTGAGTTAATATAAGGACCTGACGATGCGGAAGCTGCTGAGCAAGCGCCCCGAGAAAGATGCTCTTGTAGTTGCCAAAGTAGCCACCTTCCTCATTGCCGACCAGATCCAGTTTCCCGTTCACGCGCGGCAGCAAATGCATATTCGGGATATCACCCGAAGCGATGTGCTGGAAGTGCTAAGTCGCGGTTGGCGCGAGCCACGCAAGGATGAATGGAAGGAAGCCTTTCGACAATGGCGTTACGCCTATCGTGGACATGATGACTCCGGCATCAAGAATCTCCGCGTGGCCGTTGCTCTGGAGGATTCTGGTGTGATTGTCGTGACAGCCATTGACTTGGATAAGGATTAACACCATGAAGCCTCAAAGGCAACACAACGCGACTGCCTACAAGCAAGTCAAGGATTTTGAATACCACGGCGCAGGCATTCCTGTAATCATCTCGCAGGTCATGCTGAGGCCCTTCTGTGATGACTGGATTCCCATGATTGACGATACCGCCGTGCATCGCATCCTTGCCAAGGAAGTAAGCACCAAGCCTTCCCGCTTGAGCGGCAACGATGTGCGTTTCCTGCGGCAATGGCTGAAGTTGAGCATGGCAGAATTAGCTGGCCATTTTGGTTATACGGCCCCGGCAGTCCACAAGTGGGAGCAACGCCGGGAATTGACCGCCAACATGCATTGGAGCGCGGAGTCACAACTTCGCCTTCTTGTGCTTGATCAGCTTCACCTGCGCGCGGATACCTTCCGTGCCGCCGTCCGTAATCTCTTGCAACCCTTGCCCGAGGCTCCTCTTACTCCGATTCGGGTGGCTGGTTCCAAAGTTTCCACCATTTCGTTGAAGGCAGCCTGAACTGCATGTCCTCCCCCACCCGCCAATGGCTCAAGCTTGCCGATGTCCGCCCCGATCGGGTTACGCCGATGGTGCGCCAGTTTATTCAGGCAAAGGCCGAGGCGGGCGATGCGTTGCTCTTCTTTCGCATGGGCGATTTCTATGAGTTGTTCTTCGAGGACGCGGTCGAGGCGTCGGAGATTCTTGGGCTTACCCTGACCTCGCGCGATGGCGACGCGCATGAGTTGCGCATCCCCATGGCGGGGGTGCCTTTTCGCTCGGTGGATTCCTACGTGGCTAAGGCCATTCGCGCGGGGCGCACGGTGGCGCTGTGCGACCAGGTGGAGGACCCGAAGGAAGCCAAGGGCATTGTGAAGCGTGCGCTCATCCGCACCATCACCCCCGGCACGGTGACGGAACCGGACCTGCTGGACGAGCGCTCAAACAGTTACCTTGCCGCGCTCTGCATTGCGAGCGACGAGGCTGGGCTGGCGTTCATCGACGTGACCACGGGCGAGTTCCTTGTGGCACGCGTCGAGGGCAACCTGGAACAGACGCTGGCCGACGAGCTGGTGCGCATGAACCCGCGCGAAGTGTTGTATCCCGAAGAAACCGACGACCTGCTGCTTGCGCGATTGCGCCATGCCTTCGCGCACATCTCGTTCACCAAGCGCAGCTATGCCGAGTTTGACGTGCAAACTTCGCGCGACTTGCTGCTCGATCTCTTTGAGCTGCAATCTCTGAAGGGCGTCGGCTTGGAAGACGAACGCGCGGCGGCGGCCTGCGCCGGGGCCGTGCTTTCCTACATCCGCATGACCCAGCGCGAGGCCGTGCCCCACCTGCGCCTGCCGCGCCGATACAGCCCGGCGGGCTATGTGGTTCTCGATGGCAACACGCAGCGCAACCTCGAACTGGTCGAGTCCATGGGCGAGAAGAGCAAGCGGGCCACGCTGCTCGGCGTGCTCGACCGCACGCTCACCAGCATGGGAGGGCGCACCCTGCGCTACTGGGTGCTGCATCCCCTGCTCGACATTGACGCCCTGCGCGCGCGGCTCAACGCGGTCGAGGCGCTCTACACCGACGCGGGCCTGCGCATGGGCCTTCGCGAATCGCTGAAAGGCATGGCCGACATCGAGCGGCTGATGGGCCGCATCACCGCGAAGACCGGCAATGCCCGCGACCTGAAGGCGCTCGAACTCTCGCTGCGCCGCGTGCCCGAATTGCGCGAGCACCTTGCCGGGCTGGACGCGGGCCTGCTGCCCAGCATTCACGCCGCGCTCGACCCGCTCGAAGACGTGACCGAGTGGATAGGCACGGCGATTGTGGACGAGCCCCCGCTGGCGATGAACGAAGGCAACCTGATCCGCGATGGCTTCGACCCAGAGCTTGACCGATTGCGCGGTCTGGTGCGTGGTGGCAAGGACTGGATAGCCGCGCTGCAAGCCGACGAGCGTACCCGCACGGGCATCTCGACGCTGAAGATTGGCTACAACAAGGTCTTCGGGTACTACCTCGAAATATCCAAGGGGCAGAGCCACCTTGCCCCGGCGGACTACATTCGCAAGCAGACGCTGGTGAACGCCGAGCGCTACATCACCCCCGCCATGAAGGAACGCGAGGAGGAGATTCTCACCGCCGAGGAACGCCTTCAGTCCTACGAGTACGACGTGTTCTCGAAGCTGCGCCAGCACGTGGCGGGGCAGGTGGTCCGCATCGACGCGACGGCATCCGCCGTGGCTGCGCTGGATACCCTGGCCGCATTTGCCGAAGTGGCTTCTGCCCGTGACTACGCCAAGCCCGAACTAGACGCCAACGGCACGCTGCATATCGAGGACGGTCGTCACCCCGTGGTGGAGCACCTGATGAAGGCGGGCGAGTTTGTGCCCAACGATACCCTGCTCGATCCAGAATCCTCCGCGCTGCATATTGTCACCGGGCCTAACATGGCAGGCAAGAGCACGTATCTGCGGCAGGTGGCGCTAATCACGCTGATGGCCCAGATAGGTTCATTCGTCCCCGCCAAGCGCGCGCGCATTGGCGTGGTGGATCGCATCTTCACCCGCGTGGGCGCATCCGACAATCTTGTGCGGGGCGAGAGCACGTTTATGGTCGAGATGATAGAGACCGCCAACATCCTCAACACCGCCACCGCGCAGAGCCTGCTGGTGCTCGACGAGATCGGGCGCGGCACCTCCACCTTCGACGGCATTAGTATCGCATGGTCCGTGGCGGAACACATCCACGACCACATCGGCGCGAAGACGCTCTTCGCCACGCACTACCACGAACTCACCGACCTGGGCGACAAGCTGGAGCGCGCCAAGAACCTGAACGTGGCGGTGCGCGAATGGGGCGAGCGGGTGGTGTTTCTTTACAGGATCATTGAGGGTGGCGCGGACCACAGCTACGGCATACAGGTGGCCAAGCTGGCGGGCCTGCCCAACAGCGTCATCCGCCGCGCCCGCACCATTCTCGAATCGCTCGAGGCAGGTAACCCTGCCAGCGCCGGGTTGCCGCAACAGATGTACCTCTTCGGCCCTGCTGGCCCGGCCGAGCCTTCCCCCGTGGAGAAAGAGTTGGCGCTGGTGGACCCCGATTCCCTCAGCCCGCGTGAGGCCCACGAACTGGTCTGCCACCTGAAGCACTTGCTGAACCGCAAGTAGCGCTGGGCGTGTTATAATTCCTTCAGCAACCGCATCGCCAATCCCGGGAGAGAGTCATGCTCAAAGACCGCATGGTGCGCATCAAGATGAAGAAGCACTACCACGAACAAAAGCCAATGTCTTTCTTTGGCAAATGCACCGTTTTCACGGAAACGTGGTTGGCGGTGGAAGGCAAGAGCGTGATGGTGGCGCGCCGCGAACCCAATGGCGTGCAGATCGATTCCCACCTCACCCAGGTGGTCATCCCCCGCGAAAACATCGACTCGATCCGCGTGCTGCCCGACACCTTCGATCTCAACAACATCCAGATTACTACCGAGGGTCAGCAGCTGCGCGTGGTTGTGGATGGAAAGCGCGACTGCTTCATCGGGGAAATGGGCGAGGGTTAAGCATTCGCTTCTACCCGGCGACAATGGCATTGTCTTTCTGCTTTGCTTTGCCCTATCATAAAACTGCGTTAGCGTTTATGGGTTTCAGGATGTGGGGTAGCACCTGAAGCTTTCATTCGCCGCTGATGGCCACCAAGCATTACACGCAGTACGAAGGCCTCATGCTACCCATTTCATCGTCGCCACCAAACAGGCGGGTCACCCCGCTCTTTTTTCAGAGCACGGCCACGCGCGCCGTCCAACTGGACAAGGTGTGCCGGTATGGCAACGATAATCAGTCCGCCTTTGTATTGACTGCCGAGCCAACGGAATCAGCGATATCCATCGAGATTCGGGATACGTTGTGTGATGACGCGATCATCGAGGTGAACGAGAATGGCGGGCTGGTGAGCGCAGCGTATGTCGAGGGGGTTTCCAAGGTGGTGCGCATGGCATCGCGCGAGTATTACGCCACACTGGGCATCATGGCGGGCATGTGCGCGCTGGCCTTGCGCGAGAACGAGGCGCTGGTGCCGGAAGACCTGCACGTGGATGCACACGCGCCCTGCATACTTTCCCCCCCTGCTGGCGAGCGCGAGGCGCTTTCGTTGATGGACAACCTGCACCTGTGCTCCAAGTGCGCGGACTTCTATTGCGCTCTGGGCCTCGAACCGGAAGTGTCCGCCGTACAGGAATTCTTGCGCGAGCTGATTGACCGGCGGCGCAACCGCTCGGTCTTCCGTTGGAGCCTGCGCGGCATGGACCGCCCCCCCCCAAATCCCTTGTAGGCAGTAGCTCTGCCTACTTCGCCCGCTTCTGGAAGATGAAGTAATGCTGGGCGGGCAGGAACTCTTGCAGATCCACCAGCTCGAATCCTGCGGGATTCCATTCGGAAAGCACCTGCTTGATCGACATGCGGTGTTCTTCCTTGATGTGCTTGGCTGTCTCGCCGAGCAAACGATATTCCAGCAGCGCAACTTTGCCGCCCGGCTTTAGGGCGCTGTGTATGCTGGCGAGCATGGCCTCGGGGTGCTGGAATTCGTGGTAGGTGTCCACGAGCAGCACCCAGTCTACGCTGGCTTCCGGCAGGTTGGTGGAGGTGTCCGCCCCCAGGATGGGCTTGATGATCTCCGCCACGCCGTCGCGCGACGAATAGTCTTTCAGGAACTCGAGCATCTCCGGCTGCACGTCTACACCGTAGACCACGCCGGTGGGCCCTACCAGCTTGGCCATCCGGCGGGCGAAGAAGCCGGTGCCCACGCCGATGTCCGCCACGGCCTGCCCCGGCTTTAGTTCCATCGCGGCGATCACCTCGTCGGGGCGTTCCTCTTCCACACGCTCGGGGCGCTCAAGCCATGCCGCACCCATGTAGGTCATGATGGGGGCAGGCGGGCGCTTGGTTGGCTCGGTTGTCGTGGGCGTTTCGGTGGCGGGCTCTTGCGTGAATGCACTGCCCGCAAAGAACGCGAAGAAGCAAAGTAAGGCGACGGCTTTCATGGAAGTCTCCTTCGGTTGGAAGTAAGCCTATGAAGGACGATACAGGATTCCTTCCACAAAGTCTTCAATTGTCCCGCTACACGGGCACCGGCGTAGGATCGCCTGCGTCTCGGATGGTATCGCCATCGCTGTCGGGGTTGCGAGGGTCGGTTTCGCCGGGGTCCACGTGGCCATTGGCGTTGCGGTCTTCCATGCCATCGGGCAGTCCGTCGGTGTCGGTGTCGGGGGCGAGGGGATTGGTTTCGTCGGGCGTGGTTTTTCCATCGCCATTGG
>JBIKMR010000251.1:0-6344 GCA_044359155.1 Candidatus Hydrogenedentales bacterium
AGGACAAGCTCGGCGTGGAACGGCGCGAGACGATACAGAAAGATCTGGGCAACCTGCGCGAAGAGATGAACGCGAAGTCTGCCCAGTGGAAGGCCGAGAAGGAAGTACTGGCGGCGATTCGCGCGGCGCAGGAAAAGATTGACGACGCCCGCCGCGAGGAAGAGATTGCCGAACGCAAGGGCGACCTGGCCAAGGTGGCCGAGATTCGCTATGGCCGCATTGCCGAACTGCAGAAGCAGGTCGAGGTGGAGAACGCCCGCCTGCGCGAGGTGCAGAAGAACGGCAGCTTCCTCAGCGAGGAAGTGACCGATGAACAGATTTCGAAGGTGGTGTCGAAATGGACCGGCATCCCCGTGGACAAACTGCTCGAGGGCGAAATGCAGCGACTGCTCAAGATGGAAGGGCGGCTGCAGGAGCGCGTGGTCGGGCAGGAAGAAGGCATCCGCGTGGTGGCGGACGCGGTGCGCCGCGCCCGCGCCGGGTTGAAAGACCCGAACCGTCCCATCGGCTCGTTCATCTTCCTCGGCCCCACCGGCGTGGGCAAGACCGAGCTGGCGCGCGCACTGGCCGAACTCATGTTCGACGACGAGCACGCGATGGTGCGCATCGACATGAGCGAGTACATGGAGAAGCATTCCGTGGCGCGGCTTATCGGCGCGCCCCCCGGATACATTGGCCACGAGGAAGGCGGCCAGTTGACCGAGGCCGTGCGTCGCCGCCCCTACTCCGTTATCCTCTTCGACGAGATCGAGAAGGCGCATCCGGACGTGTTCGGCGTGCTGTTGCAACTGCTCGACGATGGCCGCCTGACCGACAGCCAAGGCCGCACCGTGGACTTCCGGAATGCAATCATCATCATGACGTCCAACCTGGGCAGCGATGCCTTCGCGATACCCGACTCGACCAGCAAGGAGCGCGAGGTGCATGTGCAGCAGGCGCTGCGCGGACACTTCCGCCCCGAGTTCCTCAACCGCATCGACGACGTGGTCGTGTTCCACAGCCTAGGCCGCGAGAACATCCGCGAGATTGTGGACGTACAGTTGAAGCAACTGGCCAAGCGCCTGACCGAACGACGTCTCACCCTGTCGCTAACCGACGCCGCCCGCGACCTGCTGGCCGAGCAGGGCTACGACCCGGTATACGGTGCACGCCCCCTCAAGCGCGCCATTCAGCGCCTGGTCCTCGACCCGCTCGCTATCGAAATCCTCGAAGGTCGCGTGCCCGAAGGATCAACCGTGCAGGTGGAAGCCGATGGCGAGAAGCTGAAGTTTCACGCAATGGTTGAAGTGGGGCCGAAGATACCGGAAGACAAGGCGGCGTAAGCGCCCTGCAATATTGATTGTCCACTCCCACCGGGCATGGCCATAAGGCCATGCCCGGCGGATGCTTCTCTTAGCCTTGGAGCCTAGGGGCTAACGAGGTCATATCGACTTACGCCAATGATTACGGGCGGAAAGCCGTTGAAAAACATCGCATAGGTAGCCAAAGCTCTACGTTCCTGAATTTCGTCAAGGCCACCACCGAACAGTAGGAAGCCGTCAACGAGTGGCGGTGTGCCACGCGCGCGCCATTCCCGGCCAAGTAAGCGGACGGCTATCAGGCAAGCGTATCCAGCTTCAAACCTTTGTATTGGGAGAAGCCCTTATCAAAGGTTGCCAGGGTAAGGTTGCCTGCAATGGCAAAAGCAGCGAGGTATGCATCAGGCCATATGGCGTGAGCATAGGATTTCGTTGCGGTTAACTGCATGAACGCTTTCTCGATGCCTGCTGGTTCTGTAGCGACAAAGCGAATGCGATGATCTTTAAGAAGCTGCTTCCAGATATCCCAACATTCAGCACCGTTTTGAACATCGTCCTTCATGACGGAGGGATTGTTCAGTAAGCGCAGCAAACCCAATTGGGTAGCCCGGCAAATCTTTACACCACCGGCAGGTTGTTGCTCGAACCAGCGCGTAGCCTCAACATTCTTGGAATGGGCATTGGTGAGCAATGCCAAAAGAACGTTGACATCACACAAGGCTGGAACGGGCAATGTCTTCCTCCATCATGACTTGCTGCTCTGCAGCATATACGGCTTCAGCGCTTATGTGTCCACGGCGCTTGCTTTCTAAAATGGGAAAGCTGACCCTTTGGGGTTTAGGTGTGTTGTCCACGGGAGCCTCAAGCACATGGCGCAATCCTTCTTCCATGATGTCGCGCAAGCGTATGCCCCGCAGGGCGGCTTGGGCTTTAGCCTCACGGAAGAGCTGATCCGGGATATCAATAGTGGTTCTCATAAACGCATATTAGCATGAATATGCTTTTACATCAAGCCATGCCGACTGGGCCTCACTTGGTCTAGTCGAGGGAATTCGCAACATGGTTACCAAAGTTCAGAAATGGGGCAACAGCCAAGGGCTGCGCCTGACTCGGCAGATGCTGGAGGATGTGGGCATTGCGGTGCTGGACGCCTGCATCTATTGACGCTTGATTGCCTGCTTGCTTCGCCCCGTGGCTGCGTGCCACAGGGGCAAGCTTGTCACTTGTTTAACTCCCATATCGTGGACATGCTCCATTCGGCCACGCCCTCGACGGCGATGGCGGCGCACACGGCTTGGCAGATGGTGGATACTGGATTGCGGAAGCGGGCAAAGGGCACGAAGAAGCAGAACAGGAACCAGTGGTGGATGTGCAGGTGTCGGGTTTCGTTGAGCAGCACAGTGACCTGGGCGATGCCCGCGATGCTGCCGACGAATGCGCCGATATAGGGCGCGAGGATTCCTGCCTGCCGCGCCCAGCGCAGGTGAAACCAGGCCAGCACGACAATGAGCAGGGCCACGGCGGAGAACACCGCAATGGCGACCGGTCCCATGCGGGTGAGGTCGTGGTAATTCAGCGAGTAGTTGATGGCGTCGATGCGCTGCAAGTAGAAGAATTGCAAGCCGATGAAGAACGGCAGCACATAGAGCAGCCCGTTCCACCGCAGCGCTGCCGCGCCGCCCTCACCCCAAGCCCGCAACACATGGCGCGGCCCAACCCAATACAACACCGGCGCCAACGCCATCAGCCGCAGGAACTGGGTGTAGCTTCCCGCCCGATCAATAAACGGCGCAGGCCGCCCGCACTGCACCATGCTCACCCACGCATACCCCGCCATGCACAGGAACAGCCAAAGCGCCAGGCGCTCGTCGATACCCCAGCGGGAGAGGCGATTCATTAGAAGGGCCTGAGACATGGGTAAGGTTCCGTGTCGGGTTTATGTGGACCATCGGCAGTCTACGCTGCTTGGCAATTGTGACTGCTCAGGAGTTATCGAGACGCAATAGCGCCTTGAATCCTGACTGCTCGAAATGCACGTCCGTGGTAAGTGCATCCGTCAGTCCCTCATTCTGCATGACCACGAAGGAGATGCAGTCGGTCAGGCTCCAGCTCTTGTCCGGTCTTGCAAAATAGAGAGCCCAGCCGTCCTGCCAGAGCGCAGCGTCTACCTCAATAATCCTGACATCCGGGGATTCTTCAAGGTTTTCAATAAGCCTGACAAGCTCCGCTCGCCAAGGAACACGGCACAAGGCATTGGCAGTTTCTGTCAACAAGAACGTTGTCGTTGTGATGGTCCCGGTTACATGGGCAGTCCATGCCTGAGCTCGATCGCGATAGCTGTCTCGAGCGTCCACCAAGGCGATCCAATAGGCCGTGTCAGCAAATACATTGCCCGTGGAAACCATCAGCGTTTGGGGTGCCCATAGAGGTAATGGTCGTGCTGCTCGCCAAGGTCGCCGGGCGAGCCGGGTGCGTCCACGCCAAAGTGCAGCAGACCGGCAAAGCGTGGCTTGGGTTCTTCAAGAAACTCGATACGAACCTGCAAAGGCTGCCCGACCGGCAGGTCAACAACCTCGTCGGGAATAATGGTCTTGCCGTCGAAGTGGGCGTTTATGAGGCGCGTCATCATTCGAGTCCTTGCCAAACTATAATCCAAGCGTGTAAGCATTCTCCGTGCCCGCACGCTTGTCATGATAACATGATGCGTAATAATGCAGGTAAGTCTGCGGCACGCCCTTCTTCGGCGTTATGCGCTTCGAGCAGGATACTCCCCATGAACCATCCCCTCACCCCCATCGGCGTGTTTCGCTGCGCGGCCACGTATCCTTACGACGCCGCGCGGCAGGCGGTTGTTGCGGCGGGCAGCGGGGGCGAGGTGCACCTGAATGCGGGCAGCAACTTTGAGCAGGCGCTGCAAGACCTCGACGGCTTTTCGCGCATCTGGCTGGTCTACCTGTTCCACCACAACGTGAACTGGAAACCGTTGGTATCCCCGCCGCGCGGGGCGCGCAAGGTGGGGGTGTTTGCGTCGCGCGCGCCGTATCGGCCCAACCCCATCGGCCTGTCTTGCGTTGAGCTGGTGGCCGTGCGCGGGCGCGTGTTGGAAGTGGGCGCGCATGACCTGCTGGATGGCACGCCCATTCTCGACATCAAACCGTACCTGCCTTACGCGGACAGTTTTCCTGACGCGGCAATAGGCTGGGTGGCGGAGGTGGAAGCGGAGCCGTGGACGGTGTGCTTTGCGCCAGAATCTCGGGCGCAGTTGGACTGGCTCGCGTCGAAGGAATGCAGCGGCATAGAAACATTTCTGCTGCAACAGTTGCGCGAACACCCCTTGGATCAGCAACGCAAACGCGTACGCCCGCTGGATGCCGCTACATGGGAGATAGCCTACCGCACCTGGCGCGCGCGCTTTCGCGTGGACGACGGAGCAAGGGAGCTGGCGATTGAGACGATTTACTCGGGATACTCCGCCGAGGACTTGGCCAACCCAGTAGACAAATACGGCGATAAGGAATTGCACCGGGGCTTTAACACGACCTTTGCTGCTAGCAGCCAGCCCTACTGAAACACCACCTTCGCCTTGGTCTTCTTGTTCTTGCCGCAACCCTTGCAATTGCCGCACGATGCTATCTTCTCCGTCACCAAGTCCACCGAGATGCGCGCATCCAGGGTGGTGATGCCATCCTCGAAGCTGATCTCCGCCGCCGCGCACAGGTCCTTCGGGCCACCATTCGCCGCGCCTGTCAACACCTCAATGGCGGACTGTACCGCGATGAGGTGCTTAAGGGTTAGAAACTCCTCAATCTCTTCCTCGACGGGATGCTCTTCAAGAAAGTCTCCTGGATCAATGGCCAGTATCTCTTCCACGCTGCGCCCTTCGAGCGCGGCAAGGATGAGCGCATCCGCCCCCACGCCCTGCCCACAGGTACGCTTCACAAAGCGATACCGCAACAGACGATCCAGGTCGTCCAGTTCCACGCGGATAAGTTCAGTCACGTCGCTGCATGGCATGGTATTATTCTTCTTTCGGCACAAATGGTCGGCGTTCAGCAGCAGCTGAAACGCAGTAGTGCGTTATCTTCAGGATCAAATCGCTTGGATGAAAGTTTCGATTCCGATGAACAGTTCATTCTCCTTCAAGGCTGTTCCATCACTTGCGACAACACTGGCAACAAATGTAACGAAACCTATATCTGGATCAATTCTTATTAGCTCGTCTGTATCATCCCGCGAATAGCTCTTGAACGGGTAGGGCTGAAATGTCCATGGCTGGGGCAGGTCAAACATACGTTCTTGGTCAGGAAACTCGGGCTCAGTTTCTGGTTCCGACGATAGCTGTATGCTCGTTTCACGCAGCTGCAAGAGGGATTGACCATCTTGGCGAGTCAATGACACGGTCAACTTCCCATCCAAGGGTTCGGACTTCGTTTCTGTTGTCAAGTCACGATAGACCGACACCCTATATGTGCCGGGAGCCAAAGAAAGTTGAGCATGAACTTGTGCATTCAGCGGTAGGATAACGCAGGTCTTGGGGCCATTAAACATTTTAGCCATAACGAGAAAGTAACCCAGCACAACCGTCCCAACTAGAACGACCAGAGTGAGCGCCACATATCCTAACTTTGTGCTTTGCTTCACGCACCTACTCCAAGGACTTGGCCGGTGCTTTACGCCACCACCTTCTCGCATTTGGCGGCAAACACAAAGTCTGCCTCGGTCAGGCCTTTGGCCTTGTGCGACCACACCGTCACCTTCACCTTGCCCCATGCCGTGAGTATATCGGGGTGGTGGTTCTGTTCTTCGGCTATCGCGCCCACGGCATTGGTAAAGGCAAGCGCGTCCACAAAGTTGGGGAACTTGAATTCCTTTTCAATGTGGTGGTCCTCTATCAGTTGCCAATCATGGCCCAGCTCGGCGTGGAGGTTATGTAGTTCTTCGCCCGCCAGCGGCGGCACGCCGCCCTTGCAGGGCACGCATTCTTTATCAGCCAACAGGCTGCAGGTGTCAGTGCTCATCGTATTTCCCTCGTCCGTGTTAATCCGT
>JBIKMR010000043.1:0-21067 GCA_044359155.1 Candidatus Hydrogenedentales bacterium
AGCGACAAGGGCGCGGACTGCGACGTGTCGCGCGTGGCCGACACGTTGGCTTCCGCCAGCTTGGCAAGCAAGGGGTCTGCCTGCGTTTCGCTGGATTCGTCCACCGCATAGGCTGCGCTCAACTGTTTGGCTGCGGCCAATCGTTCAACGGTCTGCTTTGCCACGGCCTCACGCTGGTGCGCCTTGGTAGACGCGGGCGCGGGCGCAGGCTGCACAACGACGATTTCCTTGGCCGTAGGCGAAGGCTGTTGAGGCTTGGCCTGTTGGGCAACGGGTGGCTGTTCCACCGGTTGCTTGGCGGGGGCTTCGGCCTTGGCTGGCGAGTCTACGCTTTCGGGCGCGACTGCGTTTACCGGGGTCTCGGCCTTTGCAGGTGCGGGTTCCGGTGTTGCCTTGGGCTGCGGGGCGGGATTCGCTTCGCTCTCCAAGGTCAGCGTCGGTGGCTTCTCTGCCACGACTTCCAGCTCGGACTTCTCGATCGATTGCGTTGAAGTTGGCAGATGGAACGCTTCAACTTCCGGCGGTGCTGCCGCTTCTACAACAGTCGGCGACGAGGTAGATTCACTTGTCACCGAGGGCGTTGCTTGCGCAACCTTTGTTGGGGCGCTTGCCTGAATCGACTCATCCACCGCCACGGTTGCTGCCTGCGTTGGCGTGGGGTTTGCCACGGGCGCGGCAACCATGGTGGGCGGGGGCGCGGTCAGCGCGGGTGCTGCCGTTGCCACGGCGGCGATTCCATCGGGCAGCCATGCATCGACTTCAGGCACTGGCTCTTCAACGGGTTCTTCTACTTCTACGATGGGTGCTGTGGTTGTGGCGGCTTCCGTTGGCGGAGGTGCCTCCGCAGTCAAGGAGGCCAACAACGCCGCGAACACCCCGGTGCTTTCTGCGCCTTCGGCGGGCGCAGCCCGCGTTAGCTCAAGCAAGGGATCAGCCTGAGCCTTGATAGCGATAATCTGCATTCATGTTCACCTCCTTTCTTCAATTTGTTTTTGGGACGGAACCCCGCGAGGCGCGGGGCCTCGAAGACTCGGAAGGCGGAGCTGCGCCGCTTTGGAGTGCGGAAGCTTGCTTCCGCTCTCGCCTAGGAGGCTTGCCTCCGTCATGACGCTCCGCGCCCAGCAAGTCCGCTCAACACCCGACGGCGGCAAGCCGCCTACTTGAAAGCTGAGGCAAGCCTCAGCACTCCAAAGAGGCTACCCTTCGCCCTCGGTGGGCTTGGCCGCAATCAGTGGCGGTTCCTGCATTTTGCGCAAGACCTCGGCGGCAAGCTCTGGCTTCATGGCCTCGACGATCTTGCCCCGGTCCTTGTCCTTCACCTTGCGCAGCACCTGCACCACGTCGGGTATCGGCATACTCTCAAGGCTCTCGGCGGCTTTCTTTGGGGCCATGTTGGAAACCGTGTTCGCCACGGTTTCTATCTCGACCTGTCGTCGCTCCTCGGACTCGGACACCGTGGACTCGAACTCCGACTTAGCTTGTTGAATCTGCTCGTAAAGCGCGTCGAGTTCTGACTTTCGCTGGTTCAGTTGTTCTTCCTGCGCCTTCACAGCGGCCTCGCGGGCGGCCAAGTCTTCGCGCTGCTTTTGTATCTGGCGGGTGATTGGGTCTGGGTTGGTTGCTGCGCCTTCGCCGTGCGCGCCTTCTTCGCCATGCCCTTCTGCGCCATGCGCGTCGGCTTCCACTTCCTTGCCCATCAGCCGGTCGAGCGCGTCCTGGTTCAGGTTGCCGGTGGCGGCAAGTATGCCCACCATGCCAACGGCAAACATGGCGAGGGCGCCGAGCAGGATCATTACAAATTTCATGACTCACCACCTTTCCTCGCAGCGAAGAGCGCGCGCACGATGGCGGCCTCGTCGAGACGTTTTCGTTCCTGTGTTGCGGCGTCTTGCGCCATGCGTTCGCGCTCGCGCTCGCCCAGCCGCTCGGCCACGCGGCGGCGCACGGCAGCCACGTTGAGCTTCTGCCGCTCCTCGACAAGCTGGTGATCCAGCTTGCGGTTGGTGGCGTCTTGCACGTCGATGGCGCGCGCCAGGTGGCGCTCGTATTGGTAATAGGCGCGCATGTCGCTGGCGTCGATATCGGCGGAGGCGAGCAGTTCACCCGCCGCAACGAGCGCCGCCGTGCGGGTCTGCTCGAGCGCCTCGCGGGTTTGCTTGCCGCGCTGCGCAGCTTGGTGCGCCAGCGCCATGTCGCGGGCGCGCGCTTCTTCTTCCAGCTTGCGCACCCGGTGCATCACGTCGTAGGTTTTGCGGCGGTCGCGTGGCATCGGCGGCTACCCTTGCAAGGTCTGCGCAAGCTGCGCTTCGATGGTGCCAAACGCATTGGGCTCGCGCAAGCCTTGCCGCAGAAAGCGGTTGATCTGGGGCATCAGGCGCATCGAGCGGTCAATGTCGATATTGCTGCCGGGCACATAGGCGCCGATATTGATCAAGTCTTCCGCGTCGCGGTAGGTGGCCAGCAGTCGTCGCAGTTCCGTGGCGCGTGCCAGGTGGTTCTCGGTCGCCACGTCGGTCATGCTGCGGCTAATGCTTTCGAGCACATCCACCGCAGGGTAATGCCCGCGCGTGGCCAAGTTGCGCGACAGCGCAATGTGACCGTCCACGATGCTGCGCACCGCGTCGCCAATCGGGTCCATCAAGTCGTCCGCCTCGACCAGCACGGTGTAGAACGCCGTGATGCTGCCCGCCTCGGAATTGCCCGCGCGCTCGAGCAACTGCGGCAGCAGCGCGTAGACCGATGGAGGATAGCCCTTCGTCGTAGGCGGTTCGCCCACGGCTAGCCCCACTTCGCGCTGCGCCATGGCGAAACGCGTGAGCGAATCCATCAGCAGCATCACGTTCAGCCCCTGTGCGCGGTAATACTCGGCAATGGCCGTGGCGGTGAACGCGCCGCTGAGGCGCAACAGCGCGGGTTCGTCGGAAGTGGCCGCCACCACCACCGCGCGAGAAAGGCCGTCTTCGCCGAGGTCGCTCTCGATGAACTCGCGAACTTCGCGCCCGCGTTCGCCAATCAGCCCTACCACCACCACGTCGGCACTGGTGCCGCGCGTAATCATTCCCATCAGCTTGCTCTTGCCCACGCCGCTGCCCGCCAAGATGGCGATACGCTGCCCGCGCCCTGCGGTGATGCACGCATCTATCGAGCGCACCCCCGTGGGGAGCGGTTCGAGTATGCGCTGGCGGCGCATGGCCATGGGCGGTGGTGCGTGCAAGGGCACCCGGTCCAGCCCCGGCGGTAGCGGTCGGCCATCCATCGGCTGGCCCAAGCTGTTGACCACGCGCCCAAGTAGCTCCATCCCCACCGGCACCATGCGCGGCTTGTGCGTGGGCTTCACAATCATGCCGGGCGATATGCCATGCAACGGGCCGAGCGGCATAAGCACCACCTCGCCCGCGCGAAAGCCCACCACTTCAAGCGGCAGGGGTTCGGCGCTGTCGCGTGTGCGCACGTGGCACAGGTCCCCCACGCTCATCTTCATCCCCGTCGCCATGATCGTCAGCCCGACCACGCTGGTGATCTTGCCGCACACCCGCTCGGCAGCCGCAGCGGGCAAGCGGTCTTGATAGCGTGCCAGACTAACCATGAAAAACTAAGCCCCGTTGTGGCAGGGTTTCCGACCCTGCCACTCTTCCGACCGGAGGTCTCCTCTTGGTCCCCCTTTGAAGGGGGACGATGCTGCGCCCCGCGCAGCATCCGGGGGATGTAGCCCCCGCAGCACCAGCCCCAACATCGCCCTCTTGTCCCCTCTCCCCTTGGCAGGGGGAGAGGGTTAGGGTGAGGGGGTTACCCACAACATCTACAAAATATCTATTCATCCACCCGGCCCTCGCCGAAGATGTCTTCGTACAAATGATCCAGCAGCGCCGTTGGCTGGAAGTCCGCATGGAAATGCTTCGTGTCTGCAATGCAGCCGCCCGCTTCCACCGCCTCGTCTGCCTCAATCTGTAGGCGTTTCAGACCACGGAATTCATCCAACAACGTGATGCGTTGTTCTTGCAGCGCAGCGCGGTCGGCGGGGTTCACCCGCAGCCGCACCTCTTCCTCTTCCAGTAAGGCTTCTAGCGCGCGACGCGCCAGCTTGCCCACCAGTTCGGGGTCCGTGGTTGCTTCGCGCAGCACTACGCGCTCGACAATGCCCCGCGTGATCTGCACCACCTCGCGCTCGAGGCGCGACAAAAATTCTTCGCGCGCATCGGCCATGGCCGTGGCGGCAGACTCGATGGCCTGGGCCGCCGTGGCTACCTGTTCTTGAAAGGCGCGCTCGCCCGCTTCGGTTCCCCGGCGCAGGCCTTCCTGGTAAGCCTCGGCCACTTTCTGCGCGGCCTCTTCGCGGGCTTCCGCCAGCACGGCCTCGCGCAGGGCCTCAGGGTCAAAGGGCTCTTCCTCGGGTTCGGGCTCGGCCTCTGCATCTTCCAAGCCGAGGGGCTCGGGGAATTCCTCGAGCAGATCGCGCCCGGCCAATGCGCCGGTTGCGCCGATATCGTGGGACCGGTAGATGCGGGCCATGCGCGTCAGGCCGCGTGCGCTGGCGCGCCGCTATACAAGGATCTCGTCCGCATCGCCACCGCCACGCCCGGACACGACAAGCTCGCCGCTCTCTTCGAGCCTGCGCACAATGGCAACGATTTTCTGCTGGGCCTCTTCCACGTTCTTCATGCGAACCGGGCCCATGAATTCGAGTTCTTCCTTGATCATCTCCGCCGCGCGCGAGGACATGTTGCGGTATATTTTCGCCTTGAGGTCGTCGTTCGATCCCTTGAGCGCGAGCGCCAGGTCCTTGGATTCGATTTCGCGCATGGCGCGTTGGATGCCCGCGTCGTCCACGTGGATGACGTCCTCGAAGGTGAACATGAGACGGCCAATTTCGTCGGCCAGTTCTGGGTCGCGGTCGCCAAGGTCGGCCATGATGGCCTTCTCGGAAGTGCGCTCGACGCGGTTAAGAATCTCCGCCACCGCCTTTACGCCGCCCGCAAAGGTGAAGCCGCCTGTGAACACCGCCGCCATCTTGCGCTCAATGACGCGCTCAACTTCGCGCACGATCTCTGGCGCGGTGCGGTCCATGGTGGCGATGCGCATGATCACGTCGCTCTGCACGTCGGGCCCAAGCGCGGATAGAATCAGTGCCCCCATGCCGGGGTCGAGGTGCGCCACGATGAGGGCAATGGTCTGCGGGTGTTCATCTTGTATGAAGGTGCTCACCTGGCCGGGGTCGGCCCGCTTCAGGAACTGAAACGGTACTTCCTGCAAACTGGCTTGCAACCGATTCAAAATATCGAAGGCCTTGTCCGGGCCAAAGGAGCGCTCGAGCAATTCCTTTGCCATGTCCAAGCCGCCCTGCGCCACGTATTGCTTGGCTACCGCCATCTGGTAAAACTCGTCGAGCACGGTGGACTTGAGCTCGGTATCCACCGTTCCAAGCGAGGACAGTTCGAGGGTCATGCGGTCCACTTCGTCTTCATTGAGACCGGCCAGAATCTTCGAGGCATTCTGCGGCCCAAGGCACGCCATGAGAATGGCGGCTTTCTGCGAACCGGGCAACCCGCTCTTTTTCTTATCCTGGGCCAGGGCCTAGCTCTCCTCTTCGTTAATCCAGGAGCGCAGCAGCATGGCAACAACGTCGGGCGATTGAACGGCCAACTCGTTGATGCTGCGGACTACTTCCTGTCGGCGCATGTCCTCGGCGGACATGGTGGGAATCTCTTCGACCTCCTCGACGATGGGCACGTCGGAAGGGGTTTCGATAGTGCGTAGTACAAACACGCGCAGGATAAGGAAGGCTGCCAGCAGCAGCACAATCTGCACCGCCGTGCCGCCCCATTGCTGCGCCAGAGTCATCCATTCCGTGGTGGCAAAGGCTTGCTCCGCCGCCTGCTGCGCCTGCCGCGTAATCTCGAAGGGGTGATCGTTCACCAGAACCTCGGTCTGTTCTTCGCCCTGGCCCACAGCGCCGCGCACTAGGTCGGAGTAAAACTTCCGGCGTTCTTCGGTAAGCGGTATCGGCGTTTCAGTGGTCGCGCCGTCCGCGTCGGTGGTGGTTTGCTTGTCGCTTTCCACCACCAGCGCCACCGTGTATTTTAGCACTTCGCCGGGCGTGCGGCTGGTTTTTGTGCGCGTTACGGACGGCTCGTAGTTGGTGACCGTCTCACTGCTTTCGTCGTTTGTCTGCACGCCTCCGGGGGTGGCCGTGCCCTCGGGCACGTTGGCCAGCGCGCCGGGAGAGCCCTCGGGCAACTGCTCGGTGCTGGTGGTCAGGGTGGTGGTTTCCATGGCACTGAGTTCGGTGCCCTCGGCGTATTTCTCTTCCTGGATTTCCTTCGTGTCGAAGTTCACCTGCGCGGACACTTTCACCGTGCCCATGACGCCAAGGTCGTCGAGCGCCGCCATGATGCGGCCCTCGGCCCGCTGCTCGAGCCCGGCCACATGTTCGAGCTTGCTGTTTGCTATGGCGTTGAATTCGGAATCGGGCGGCATGTACAGCACCTGCCCGTCCGTTGTGGTAATGGTTATGTTGTTGGCGTTGAGGTTAGCGCCGCCTGCGGCGGCCACCATGTTCACAATGCCCTTGATGTTTTTCTTGGTGGGCGGCGTGTTCACCTTGAGGGTGACGCTCGCCTCGGAGGGGCGCTGTTCGCTGAGGAAAAGTTCCTCGCGCGACTCGCGAATTAGAACCATTGAGTATTCGACGAATTCGAGCGCGTTCAATTGCTTCTCGATTTCGCCCTGCACCGCGCGCATGAAGTTCACGTCGCGCAGCCACTTGTTGGTCATCAGGTCGGATTCTTTGAATAGCTCAAGGCCCGGCGTGGTGGCGGGTCCGAGTGCAACGTCGTTTTCTGCCAACGCCAGCAACATGCTGGAACGTTGGGAAGCGCGCACGGCCACGACGGAGTTGTTGCTTTGCACTTCGTAGGGCACGCCTTGCTCGTCGAGCAGGGCGGTGATCTGGTTCACCTGGTCAGGCTTCAGCCCAGAGGCTAGGGTGACATATTGCGGGCGCGCGCCGAACCACGCCACCGCCGCCACCAACACCACCACGGCCACACCGGCCAACCCCAGGTTGATACGGGCGCTGACGCTAAGTTTGGTCCAGACTTCGCGCAAGCCCTGGACTAGTTGTCTCAAGAATTCCACGGCACATCCCCACTCGTCCTAAGGCGCACTGCCTCGTCCCAAATGACAAAGGCGCCCGCCCTCGCGCGTCCTGCGCGAAAGCCGGAATCGGCTGGTGACACTTCTCTTGCGCCCGGGACACAATGCTCCCTTGAGATTGGGGTGGTAATTGCGCAAGCGCCACCTTCCCTGCAAGGAAGCAACGCCCGCCTGCCTGCATTGCGCAAGGCAGAGCCGGATACCCCTGCGCGTATTGCTACGCGCATGGCCGCGCCACCGGGGCATGGCCCCAAGGCGCGGCATAATTACGGATTCAATTCTAATCTCCGCACACGCGAGCGCTGCCGCTTGGTGCAACACTCTTCATCTTGGCGGCTGTCACCGGCCGCCCGCCGGGCCTCCCTGCCCGGCATTCCTAAACTTGTCTCGGTTCGTTGCGCCCGTGGTCTGCGAAAACGGAAGGCGCCCGAACCATCACCGCGCCCCGCAGGCCCAAGCCCGCGCGGCGTTATGCGCTATATCTGCATCCGCATGATTTCCGCATACGCGTCCATCACCTTGCCCCGCACCGTCATCATCGTCTTGAAGGCCGTGTCGGCCTGCTGTAACTGCACCATCGCCTCGGATACGTCGTTAATCTCGCCCGACACCACCTTCTTAATAGTCGTGTCTGCCTCGGTCTGGAGGCGCTGCACTTCGCTAATCGATTCGGTCAGGGTGTCGGCGAAGGACTTGTGCTCCGCCCCCAAAGCACGAGATTGCGCGGGGCGCATCTGGGGGGTATCCAGACGTCCTACGCGCATGGCCTCGGGGTTAATCTTTAACGAATCACTCATTATTACCACCTGAAGGCGGACCAGAATGCGCTACCCGAGAAATTAGATAATCGGTTCCGCAATCCCTAACCCGCTCCACTGACAGGGCTTATCCTAGGATAAGCCACCAAAGATGTCAAGTATTATTTACCGGCGCAAAATTTCCTGCGCGGCTTCGCTCATCCGGCTTGAGGAAACCATGACGGCGATATTCGCCTCATAGGCCCGCTGGGCGGACACCAAGTTCGCCATCTCGACTGCAATCTGAACGTTGGGGTATTGCACATACCCGGCACCGTTCGCATCGGGATGACTGGGATCGTAGACTTCGCGGAAGGGCGAAGGGTCGGCTTTTACGTCTTTCACCCGCACGCCCATCTTGTCCATGTTGCCACCGATGCCAATCTCTTCGCCACGCAGAATTACCATCTGGCGACGGAAGGGCCCGCCCTGGGGGGTGCGGGTGGTTTCGGCGTTGGCAATGTTGTTGGCAATCAGGTTCATGCGCGTCCGTTGGGCTTTGAGGCCCGAGACCGCAATCTGCCGCGCCGATATGTTGTTCAACGATTGCATCGACTTTCTTTCTCCTCACTCTTTCTCGCTTTCCAGCGTTCCAGATTGAGCCTTTACCGCGACAAGCTTTCCAGCATCTCTCCCGCCATCCGGTATTTCTTCGCAAGTAGCTGGGAATACAGCACATACTTGCCTCGGTTCTCGGACAGCTTCGACAGCTCCTCCTCCAAGTCCACCTGGTTGTAGTCATTCTTGGAGAGCAGGGATTGCTGGCTGAGGTTGGTGTGGATGCGGTCACGCATTTGGTGCAGGGAACGACTCGTTCGGAGTCCGATGTGGTTCCCGCCACCGGCGACCGCCGCCTCCAACGTCCGCTGGAAATCCAGCACCGAGGGGTTGAAATGGGGGGTGTCTGCATTGGCAACATTGTTGGCGATAACCCGGTGGTTCGTCTCGGCCACTTTCATGGCCGTAACCAGCACCTTGTTTACGCTCGCGTTGCCAAAGTCCACAGACCGCACTCCCGTTCCGTTCCCGCTCAACCACTTGTCGCCAGCCTGCCCCGTGGGGATGGGGCCCACCAGCGCCGTTTTCGCACCCTGCCCAATGCAAGGCCCATGCCGGAATCTGCATTTTTGTTAAGTGACTGCGAATAAATGGGTTGGGAGTAATGAGGCGGAAACCACAGAAGCCGCGCTAGGCAGAGACTGCCTATCGTGCGTACATTGTTGCCTTGTGGATATTGCCGAGGTCGTAGTGCAGCGATTGACTCAAATCTGGCTTGGTGCTAGATTGGGTATAGGCGAGCGCCTTTAATTAGTAGTTGTAACCTGGATGGCAAAGACCATGATAGCGACAGATATGTTGAGTACAGAGGTCGCTTTTTTTGAGACACACAGGAAGGAGCTTGTCGAGAAGGCACCGGGGAAGTTTGCCCTGATTAAGGGCGATGTTCTTGTTGGGACTTATGATAGTGAAGCCAATGCCTATGCCCAAGGCGTAACGCTGTTTGGCACCGAAGCCTTCTTGATCAAGGAAATCTTGTCTACGGACCTTCGTTTGCAGATTCCCGCATATTACGCAGGCGTTCTGCATGTCGGTATTTGAGCGCACGTACCGCACCCAGATTGTCAAGGACGGTTCACTGGTCCCATTGTCTGCATCAGAAACTTTGGCCATGCTGGGCCCGGTTATTCCGGTATCCATATCCCCTACCAAGGAACACGTCCTCGCCTTGGAAGCTCGTGGAGAAGGGACTCCCGAACCAGTCTCCACCCTTGCATTAATCGATACCGGAGCTTCCAGAACTTGTATCTGCGGCTCGGTATTCGGGAAGCTGGGCATTGCTCCAGTATCAATTGTGGAAACCTTCCATACGCATGGCAGCGAGATGTGCGCCTGCTACCCCATTGACATTGGATTCCCCGGCACCCCACTCCCTTCGGAAACGGTATATCAGGCGGTGTCCATAAACCTTGAGCCGAACTCGCAGTTTCACGTCTTGTTCGGGAGGGACCTGCTTTCGAGAATCCGCTTCACTTACAACGGTCCCATGGGGCGCATCGAGATCGCCATATAGCCGCCATAGCTCAAGGCAACGGCCCGAAGATTTCCTCGTAGGTCTTGCGCATTTCCATGTCGTTGGGCTTGGCCTGCAGGGCGCGTTGGAAGGCTTCTTTGCCTGCAGTAGTATTGAGTTCAGCGTCCATCAGGCCGTAGTTCATGAGGGCGGGCAGGAAGGCGGGGTCGATGTCGAGCGCAGTTTTGAATTGCGCGGCGGCCTCGGCGAATTGGCCTTGCATGAAGTGGACGGTTCCCACTAGGTTGGGGTAGCGGGGTTGAGTGGGGTCGGCCATGCTGGCCTGCTTGAAGTATTCGAGCGCGGCATCGGGCCGCTCCAGCCCGAGCCAGGCCAGCCCGAGTCGGTCGAGCGCCATGGCGTGTTCGGGGGTGGGCACGGGGTCCACGGGTTGGCCCGTGGCGATGGCCGCCTGTATCGACGTTACGCGCGCTTCCTGCTCGAAGGTTGCCTGTTGCACGGGGTCGGGTGTGGCGGTGGATGCATCGTGCAACACCTGCAACAGCACCGAATACGCCGGGGCGTAGGTGGGGTTGCCCATGAGTATCTCGCGCAGGTAGGCCTGCGCTTCTTCCCATTGTTGCTGACTGGCGGAGAGCATGGCGAGGTTCATGGTGGGCAGGATGCGGAAGGGCCCGGCCCCGGCGCGGGCGCGCTCGAAGGCCGTGCGGGCTTCCTCGATACGGTCGGCGCGTCGCAGGGCGGTGCCGTATCCGTTGAGGATGGGCGGGTTGTCGGGGTAGACCGTTGCCGCATGGCCGAAGAGGGTGAGGTCGTTGCGCCAGTGGTTGGTTTGCAGGTAGCCCAAGCAGGACAACGCGGCAACCCATAGCACGACTGCAATGGAGAGCGCCCTTTGCAGTGCAGGACGCGCCTCGACAAGGGCGGCCACCGCCACGCCGATCATCAGGTATACGCCGAGCATCGGCACGTACACGTATCGGTCCGCCGTGAGGAAGCTATCCACGCGCGCCAATCCCACCGAGGGCAACAGAGCGAGCAGGTACCACAGCCATCCCACCAGCAACAAGGGCTGCCTGCGCAGCATCAGCACGCAGGCCAACGTAACCAGCAGTAGCAACGCGCAGGCCCCGGCGAACAGGGGCATGGGCGGGCCTTGTTCGAAGTAGGGGTAATGCACGGTAAGGTTGGTGGGCACGAATACCTTGACGAGGTGGAAAGCGTAGACATAAATCGCGTTCATGGCGCGCATGCCGAGGGAGACCTGGTCGAAGGTGCGTATGCCACCCTCGTCCACGTGCAGGCGCAATGCCCACCACACGGCGAACGCGCCCATGCCGAACATTGCCAACTTTTCGTACACCAACAACGCCAGGCAATGCGGCAGCTTCCGCCATTCCCACACGCGGGCGAAGGGTCGCCAATCGAGCAGCAGCAGAATGGCGGGCAGGGTCACCATCGTCACCTTGCTGGCCATGCCCAGGGCAAAGAGCAGGTACACCGGCAAGATGTGCCGTGGGGTGGGGTGGTCGGCAAAGCGCGTGTAGGCCCACAGCGTGAGCAACCAGAAAAAGGCCGCGAGCAAATCCTTGCGGCCCGATACCCATGCAACGACTTCGGCTTGCAGCGGATGCACCGCGAAGAGGAACGCCGCAAGGGTGGCAGCCCACAGGCTGCCGGTGAGCCGACGAAACACCAGCAGCACCAGCACAGCGTTCACCGCGTGCAGCAGCACATTGGTGGCATGGTGACCTGCAGGGCTCAGTCCATGCAATGACACGCCCAGCATGTAGCTGATCGAGGTGAGCGGTATCCACAACAGGTTCAGACCGTGAGTGAAGGCCTCGCGCAATCCCTCGAGCGTCAGCCCTTGGTTGATGTAGGGATTCTCGGTGACATACTGCGGGTCGTCGTAGTGCAGCCACTCGAAGCCCACCGAGCGGCCAAAGGTAAGCAGCGCCATGAGCGCCACGCCTGTCGCAAGTAACAGAATGTTTCGTTTGGACGATGGGATATCGGAAGTGTCGTTGCTCATGTCCCCCATCGTACCGCGTCCAAGCGGCGCGTGCCACTCAAGTATCGCCACGGCCTGCCGATAAGGATTCATGTAGCGCCTGGACAGGGAGGTCATGAGGCAGGCAGACATGGATGTCGCCACCCTGACGGGCTGATATACAGCTCGCGACGGACGAAAAGGACATGTGCCTCTTCGCCGTGGGGGTGAGGCCAAATGGGCCGCCCCTCAAATTGTGCGCCGCCCCCCAAAGGGCGGCGCATCATTTTTCTTCAAAGCAAAGCCGCCGGGCATTTGCCCGGCGGTTTGCGCATAAGCTCTTGCTGAATTACTTCCTTCGACGCAGGCCAATGCTGCCTGCCAGCGCGCACGTGATGGCCATGGCGCTGAGCGCCAGGGTGCCGCCCACGGGCAGGCCGCCCACGGGAACAACTGAAATGGAAACTGGCGGGGACTCGATGACGGCCTTGGCCGCCGTTTCCACGGTGACGCGGTAGATGCCAGAATCCGCGACGATGGCATTGCTGCGCACCAGGGTAGGGTTGTCTTCCGAGGGAATATTGGTTGCGCCCTTGCGCCACTGGTAGGCAATGGCGGTGCCGTTCTCCACCACGGCACTGAGGGCAAATGCGCCGCCTTCTTCCAAGGCGCTGCCGCCGGTCACATTGACGCTGACCGTTGCTGGATCGCCTGTACCTTCTCCCTCGCCCTCGACTACGCCTTCGCCTTCACCCTCTGCCGAGGTGACAACATTTTCCCAACCAATGTCGATGAGGCCGCCAAGATCGACGCCCGCATACTCGCGCTGGTCTTCACCAAAGTTGATGGCGTGTTCCATCACCGCGCCGCCTATGATCGCGCCGGTGTCCCAGTGGGACAAGCTGCTACCGCTGGCGAAGGTTGTCGGGGCATACACGCCGGGCTGAGTGCCCCCTTGATCGTAGAGAGCCGTGGATTGCGTTCCCTCGCAGAAAAGGTCATCGCTCGTAAGATCCGCCACATTGCCCACGAAGGCACCGGCGCCACTGACAATGTTGCTGCCGCCCTGGCCGCGCACTGTCAGGGTGTCCCACACGGTGCGCGCGCTAGGGGCCGTGGGGGCAAACGCGCTCGTACCGTCCGAGTTGGTCAGCCCCGCAATGCCAAGGCCATGCGTGAATTCGTGAAGCATTACCGAGAAGAAGTCCACTTCAATGATGTCAGTGGGGTCATCGGTAAAATTCCATAGGAATCCAAAGTCCACCGTCACGAATATCTCGGGTGAAGTAGAAAATGGTTTGCTTCCGTTACGTATGCGGCGCAGCGAAGAGGTGTCCTTGATGCCATTCGAAAAGCTGTAAAAGGAGCCTGCCGATGCCAGAAAGCCGCTAGCATCGGTCTGGGAGGTGTCAAAGTAAATGTCCAAGGTGCCACTCTCGTTAAGCGTGAGCGCAAGGTAGTCCAGCACATCAAGCACGCGGGCTCGTGCTGCAGCACCTTCGGAAGGGTCATCGAATCCCTGGTTGTTGTTTGTGCGAACGTCTTCATAGAACAAGTTGAAAGTCATGCCGCTGGTTGTGTGTGTGGCGGTAGGACTGCCGAAATCTGTGAATGCTTTGGAGTCGATCATTCGAACTTCGCCCGTGTGTCCGAAGTAACACGCGGCGGTTTCCGCTTGTGCGGTCGAGGCCATGCTGGTCACTGCGATACCTGCCAGCGCGATTCCTCCCCAGAAATTGCTTGCCTTCATGCGACAGTCTCCCTTCGTTGATACCTGCCTTGGCGGGTAAACAGGGAAAGCGTGACGAAAGGCGCGCACACGCGCCTGCCCTGTTTCCCTGCTTGAACCTTCCCCACGTCACCCAATGACTATACGCCCGATAATGGAATCTGTCAATCGATTCAAGAAAATCTAGTGCGGGTGCCGAAGAGGACCAGCAGCAGGCACAGGGTGAAGGAACCCGCAAGGCTGAGGAGCGGCAGGCCTCCCGGCTGGGCGACAACCACCTGCAAGCGGTTGGATTCCACAACGGCATTACCCAGGGTGGTGTAGGCCACACTGTAAACCCCTGTATCCAATTGGGTTACGGGGTCAATTCGCAGGGTGCTTCCGGTTTCCCCGGGCAGGGGCTGTCCATTCCTGAGCCACTGGATGCGATCGGTTGGCCCGATAGTTTGGAATTCCAGAAAATCACCGGTCTCATAGAATCCACCGCGTCCAAGAATCTGGAAACAGGTCAGCCCCTCGCCACCGCACTCCCCGCAGTCGTCTTGTACAAGGCCACTGTTCGCCACGCCATCACAGCCCAGACAGGATTGCCCATCTCCCCGGCAGACGCCGCAGGCATCCGCCACGCCGCCCATCCCATCGCAGCCGGGGTTGACGGGGTCCGCCGCGCTGGCGTAGCCGATATCGCGCAGCGCGCCTATCTCGACCGGGGCAAAGCGCCGCAGGGTCCGCCCGCTGGATATGGCGTGCTCCATGACAATTGGTCCGCCGACAATCTGCGAGGTGCCAAAGTGCGCGAGGCTGCTGCCGCCCCGGAAAGTGGAAGGGGCGTAGACCGGCGGGGCGGCTCCTTGGTCGTAGCCTATGAAGGCCGCACCGCCATCGAAGTCCACGTCTCCACTTATGAGATCAAAGGTAGAACCGATTAGACCAAGCGGCGCGCCGCCAAAGAGCTGCTGCCCAGTGCTGCCCCGGATAAGCAGGCCGTCCCACACGGTATAACCCGTGAGCGGTGAGGCGCAGCCGGTGAGGCGGGAATCGCCGTTCTCGTCGGCAATGCCCATGAGCCCGATGCCGTGGGCGATTTCGTGGAGGATGACGGACTCGATATCGAGTTTACCGCTTGGGCAGGGGCCTGCGCCCGCGTGCCAGGTGTAGTTGAAATTGAACTGGATGAATACTTCTTCTTCGCCGGGCAGGGCCTTGGTTCCCGTCATCAGCCGGTGGAACGCATAGCCGTTTGTGTAGTCCGCGCTGCAATCGAAGCCGGTGCCACCTTGGGCCAGAAAGCTGCCGGGGGGTGGAAAGTCTGGCGTTTTGAAAGAGCGCCCCACCAGCAGGTCCAGCTCGCCGGTAACGTTGAGCACATCGGAAATATAGGTGACGCAGTCGCGGAGGCGGTCGCGGCGATCGTCGCCATCGGGGCTGGGTGCGTCGAAGCCAATGCCTGTGGCAAGGATCATGTCCTCGTAGTAGACGTTCCATACGATGCCGTGGGCGGTGATGGTCTCGCTGGGCGGAGCGATTGGCAGGGTCTTCTGGCCGAGTGCAATAGGCAATGCGTAATAATGGGTGACGCGATAAGATTGGGCGGAGGCGGACAGGCAGGCGGCAAGCGCGAGGACGAATGCCATGGCAAGCGAAAGTGGCAGACCTTGCATTCGGCCTAGTGGTATCACGTGCGGTTCTCCCCAGAGCTGCTATATAAAGTCTACCCGCAAGCGGGACAGCCTGGGAAGGGGTTATTTTTTAGGCATTCCCGCGTGACATGAGAATGCGGGGGGTAGAGAATTTGTTTACGTCAACGTCGCCGCAGGGATCCTTCGTTCTCTGGGTGCGGCTAGGTACGAGTTGCGGAAACAAGAAGGAAGAGAATTCATGAAAGTAGTACTTCGTGCAGGCGTGGCGCTTGCGGCCATTGCGGCGGTTGCCGCACTGGGCTATGTGGTGGCAGAGAAACAGCTTACGGGCGGCTTTGCCTATGCGGCCACGGCGTCGCTGGAAATTGGCAAGCCGGTGCCGGACTTCACGCTGACGGACTCGACGGGGAAGGAACACAAGCTTTCGGACCATAAAGGCAAGGTGGTGGTGTTGAGTTTCTACTCGCCCAACTGCCCCTTTGTGAAGGGATCGGACGCCACGGTGAATGCGCTGGCCGAGAAGCACAAGGAGACGGTATTCATCGGCATTGACGCCAACGCCAACGTGACTGCGGAAGACCTGAACAAGCACATTGCTGCGGCGAAGATTCCTTACCCGATCGTGAAGGACCCGGACAACGCCTATGCCGACACGCTGGGCGCGAAGGTGACGCCGGAATTGTTCATCGTTGGCAAGGATGGCACGCTGGGCTACCATGGCGCAGTGGACAACCGCACCAGCCCCGAGGGCGACGCGACGGAACACTATGCCGACGATGCGATATCCGCGCTGTTTTCGGGGAAACCTGTCGAAAAGGCCGAGGTTTCGGCATGGGGCTGCGGCATCAAGCGCGGCAAGAAGAGCTAACCCTGTGCGTTACAACATCCTTAAATTCAAAACGGTGGCGGCCCTTGTGGCCGCCACGTCCTTTTCTTTTCTGACGGCGTGCTCACCGCCCGAGCCGAAGGCTGCGCCTGAAACCCCAGCCGCCCCCGCGCCTGCAGATGCAACACCCACCGTGAGCACGGCGGATGCGGCCAAGCTGAAGGAAGTACTGGCGGCAGCCAAGGGCAAGGTGGTGGTGGTGAACTTCTGGGCCACGTGGTGTCCGCCGTGCATTGAGGAAATGCCCTACTTTGTCGAGCTGCACAACCGCTACAAGGACAAGGGCGTGGTGGTGATTAGCGTTTCTGCGGATTCCGTGGACACCATTGACAAGGCGGTGCGACCCTTTGCGAAGGACAAGGCGCTGCCCTTTTCCGTGCATGTGCTGGCCGATCGCGACCCCGATGCGGTGACGGCAGTGATTGGCAAGGAACTGAGCGGCGCGCTTCCCGAGACGCTGGTGTATGACAAGGAGGGCGCGCTGAAGAAATCCTTCGAGGGCGCCGTGACGCTTGAGGAACTGGAAGCCGAGGTGAAGCCGCTGCTCTAAGCCCGCGTGCAACTGGCGCGCGGGTACCCCCTTTGGTTATAAGAAACGGTCAGGGCGTGAACAAAGGGGTTTGGCCATGTTCGGTTTGTGGGTTGCCATCATCGTGTTCGGCGGGGTGTGTTGTTTCGCGGGGGTGGTGGTGGGATACCTCGGGCTGATGTCCAGCCTGTTTCCCGAGAAGGTGCGCACGCGCGAGATTGGCACGGTGGTGACGGGCGATCTTTGGAAACTGCGTATCTGTCGCTATCGGAGGGGGCGCACCGAGGGCGAGCCGGTGCTTTTTGTGCATGGGCTGGGCACCAACCACCACAATTTTACCGAACCTGCGAATGCTTGCCTGGTCGATTACCTGGTCGAGAAGGGGTATGACTGCTGGGTGCTGGACCTGCGCGGCACGCGCTCGTCGAAGGTGCCTTTCGAGCGCGACCCGAACAAGATCCATCTGGACGATTTCTTGCAGCAGGACATCCCGTCTGCAATCGAGCATATTCGCCGATCGACAGGCTACGCGAAGGTGCATTACGTGGGGCATTCGCTGGGCGGGATGATGCTGTACGCCCACGCAGTAGACACGGGCGCGCCGCACATTGCCAGCGCAGTGACGCTGGGCGCGCCGTTAGGATTCGACGGCGTGCGTGCGAAGGCGGGGCTGGCGCTGTTGCCGGTGCTCAAGCGCTTTCCCCTGCTGTGCGTGGACCTGCTGAAGGGGACGCTGCCTTTCATCGCGCCGCTGCGCGTGAACCTGGGGGTGTTTCCGATGAACGCGCGAAACGTACACCCCTCGCTACGGGTGTCGGATTTCTACAACATGATCGACGTGCCGGTGCCCACGGTGTTGAGCGAGATGGCGCAGATATTGAAGACGAAAACGTGGAAGATGAATCACGGCAAGTTGGACGTGAAGGCGGGGCTGACGGCGATAGACATTCCGCTGATGGTGATTGTGGGGGCGCGTGATCCCTTCACGCCGCTGGAGCACACCAAGCGATTCATCAACGCGCTGCCGCACCAGGACAAGCGGCTGCTGGTGTGCTCGCGCGAGAACGGCTGCAAGCATGACTATGGCCACTGCGACTTGGCGTTTGGGGTGGACGGCCCGCGCGCGGTGTTCAAGCCGATAGCGGAGTGGTTTGCAGAACACCCGATTCGTGAGCGGCTGGCGGTGAACCCGGAGACAGAGCATCACCTGATGACGCCGCTGGACGGGGACACGCGCTCGGGCATGTTGTCGGGAGAGCGCTATGCCAGCCTGCCGCAGAAGCACGAGGCGGAGTATGACGTGGAACCGCCGCCTGCGGTGTTCCCGGAGGAGAAATCGGAATACCTGCGCGAACGGCAGGCGGCGTTGCAGGGCATCGCGCTGAAGGTGGGATCGGTGGAGAAACCGGTGAAGAAGGAAACTGTGAAGGCACCCGCCAAGGCGAAGGCTGTACCGGCGAAGACGACAGCTGCCCCGGCAAAGACAACGACAAAGCCCGTGGCGGCGAAGGCCGCAGCGAAGCCTGCACCGAAACCAGCGGCCAAGGCACCGGCGAAAGTGGCGGCGAAGCCGGTGACCAAGAGTCCAGCCAAACCCGCACCTGCGAAAGCTGCTGCCAAGCCGGTGGCGAAGGCAAAAGCTTTGCCAGCAAAGCCCGCAGCTGCGAAGGCCAAGGCGGTTGCGAAACCTGCGCCTGCCAAACCAGCCCCCAAGAAGCCTGCTGCCAGCAAGGGAAAGACCGCCACGTTGAGCGTGTTGAAGGCGGCTTCGGAAGAACTGAAGAAACTCGACAAGCGGAAGTAATCCCATGGCAAAGACACTCACGCGTCGGGAATGGTTGGCGCTCAACGCGGGGCTGGCGGCGAGCGTGGCACTGCCGCGCGCGGCGTTTGCCGAGGCGGCCATGCCGAAGGTGTGCGTGTTCTCGAAACATCTGCAAGACCTGGACTACCCCGCGCTGGCGGCGGCAGTGAAGGCGACCGGGGCGGATGGCGTGGACCTGACGGTGCGGCCCGGCGGGCATGTGACGCCGGAGAACCTGGACGCGGACCTGCCGCGCGCGGTCGATGCGATTCGTACGGCGGGGCTGGATGTGCCGATGGTATCGACAAGGCTGGTGCAACCGACGGACCCTGCGGGGGCGGCCACGTTCAAGGCGGCGGCGGATAACGGCATCCGCTTCGTTCGCATTGGCGGGCACAAGTATGAAGCGGGCGGCGACCCGGTGCAGCAGCTCGACGCGATAACAAAAGATTGCCAAACCTATGCCGCGCTGGCCCGCGAGCACAACGTGGTGGCGGGGTATCACAACCATTCGGGCGAATTGAATTTCGGCGCGCCGCTGTGGGACTTGCTGCGGGTTATCGAGCAGGTGAACGACCCCCACTTCGGATCGAACTTTGACATGGGGCATTGCATGGCCGAAGGCCCCTTCGGCGATTGGGACATCACCACCCGCGCGCTGGCACCGCACGCGAAGATGGTCGCGGTGAAGGACTTCAAGTTCGACGGCGCGCACCCGCGCTGGGTGGAGTTGGGCAGGGGCATTGTGAAGCCCGCCGGATTCTTCGAGCGCCTGCGCTTGGCAGGCTTCTCGGGGCCGGTGTCCATCCACTTCGAGTACGACGCGTATGACGATGCGGACGTGGACGGAAAGATTGCGCAGATCACTGCCGGCGTTCAGCATGTGCGCGCGGAATTGGCGAAGGCGGGTTACGGCGCTCAGGCATGACCGGGTTGGATATGCGCTTGCTAGATGTCCAACTTGGCGGCGGCTTCGGGGAGGATGCCGGGCAGGGGGGCGAGGCGTAAGTCTTCGAGGAGTTTCTGCATGGCGGTGTGCATTTCCTTGAGGGATGCATCGTCGGCCTTTAGCTGAAGGCCCATCTCGACTTGTTCGATACCGGCGAGTAGGTGCCTGCGTATGAAGGGCAGGGGGAGCTGGTAGTTCATGGCTTCGCGCACGATGCGAAGCTCGACAACGGCGCGAATCTTGTAGACGCGGTAGAGGAAGTCGAGGGGATCAACCGTGCCTTCCCACGCGCCCAGCGCGCCGGTGCGCTCGTGAATGCGCAGGGCGGTTTCGAGTTCGCCCGAAGCAAGGGTGAGCTGCACCTTGCCGCCGTAGAGGTAGCATTGCCCGAGCAGGAAGTGGCCCACGGGATCGTCGGGAGTGGCTAGCACGTAGGCCTTGGCGATGTTGAGTGCGGCGTCCCAGTCCCCGTTGCGCGCAATCTCATGCGCAACGAGAATGTTGGGCGGCGCGGCGGCAGGGCGCAGTACGGGCCACGCCATGACCAACACCAGCAGCGTACCCGCCACGAGCACCGGCAGCAGCAAGAGCCACCGGTGCCGCGCGATAAGGGCTTCGCGTTCTGGGGTTACTCTTCCCATCGCGGCTGCAATCGGAAGAAGCCTGTAATGGCGCCCGCGCGCGCGAAGACGGTGATCTCGGCGGGCTTCTCTTTGCTGAGGGCTTCCATCATCTTTCGGTATTCTTCGAGGTTGCGCACGGGCGTGTCGCCGAAGGCGAGGAGGATGACGCCGGGGCGTATCTTGGCCAACTGGGCGGCGCTGCCGGATTCGACGCTGCGGACGATGATGCCTTGCACGTCGTCGGCGAGGTTGAGCTGAATCTTCACGTCTGCGGTCAGCTCGCGCAGGGTCATGCCGAGGGTCTTGTCTTCATACTCTTCTGCGTCCTGCGAGGTGCGCGGTCGAGTTTCGAGCAGCAGCGACACGGCCTGCGGCTGTCCGCCGCGCAGGAACTTCACCTCGACGGTCTTGCCTGCGCCCGCGTCGCGCACGAGCTTGGTGAAGCCGAGCACGTCGCGGTCGAGCTTGGCGCTTATGGGCGTGCCAGCAAACTCGGTGATGATGTCTCCGGGTTGCAGGCCCGCGCGGCCCGCCGGGGAACCGGGCACCACGGTGCTGACGATGAGGCCGCCGTCAAGCGGCAGGTTCCAATAGGCGGCGTAGTCCTCGGTCAGGGGCTGGGTGAACACGCCAAGCCAGGCGTCGTTGGCGGTAGTCTCGGGCTGCTTCTGGAGCGGGGGTGCGTCGATGTAGGGTTGCAGCAGGCTGGTTTGATAGACCAGCGGGTGTCCGCTGCGCACGTAGATGTCGCCCCCTTCCTGGGTGCTGAGGTCAAAGCCGACCACGCCTGCGATGCGGCCTTGCGCGTCAATGACGGGACCGCCGACGAAAGCGAAGCGGACGCCATCGTCGAGGGCGTAGGTGGTGCGGGGCTTGTCGAGCACGGCACCGATGCGGCGTTCCTGGATGCAGGTTTCAAAGTCGAGGCTTTCG
>JBIKMR010000252.1:0-6247 GCA_044359155.1 Candidatus Hydrogenedentales bacterium
GTGGGACACCAGGTGTCCACCGTTGCGCAGTTGGGCAACATCGCTCTGCGGTCGAATTCAGAAGTACACTGGGACCGCGAGAACGAGACGGTGATGGACAATCCCAAGGCCGACGCGCTGGTGGGTGGGCCGTATCGTGGAGATTGGAAGCTGCCGTATGCGAAGCGGGGGTGATCGTCATTCCTGCGCAGGCAGGAATCTAGGCACCCGACTGCCGCGAGCCTGCGACTCGGAGTTGATCCTGCCCGAACAAAGAGCACGCGCTTGCTGGTGCCGGTACGATCAAACACGTCGTAGGATCTACAATCACTCTGGTGGCTAGATTCCTGCCTTCGCAGGAATGACGGAGTGGGGATTGCCTTGAGTCTGCGGCGCGAAGTTGAGTCTGCCCGGACGAAGAGTGTGCACTTACTAGTGCCAGTACGATCAAATTCTTTACAGGATATGCCAGCACTCTGGTGGCTAGATTCCTGCCTGCGCAGGAATGACGGATGTGGGTGTGGCGGGAGACAGTGCCATGCGATTCCGGGAACCTGCGGTATACATTCTCGCCAGCAAGCGTAACGGCACCTTGTATATAGGCGTGACCAGCAATCTTGGGCAACGCATGGAGCAGCACCGCAGCGGCGACATCGAAGGATTTACGAAACGATACAGCGTCTATCGGCTGGTACATGCGGAGTTCTTCTCTACGATGCACGAGGCCATCACACGAGAGAAGCATCTGAAAAAATGGAAGCGCGACTGGAAGCTAAAGCTGATCGAGGAAGAGAACCCAGACTGGCGGGACTTGGTTGAAGACTTGTAGCCGGGGGCTACTCCCTCTTCCGTCATTCCTGCGCAGGCAGGAATGACGGAGGAGGGACGGCGTGAGCTGCAGTCTCGCAGTCGATCCTGCACGCACAAAGAGTACGTGCTTGCTGGTGCCGGTACGATCAAACTCTTCACAGAATTTACCAGCACTCGGGTGGCTAGATTCCTGCCTGCGCAGGAATGACGGAGGGGGCAGGATTGACGGCAGGAGCGAGCAACTTCCCAATCCCATCCAGTATCCCAATCGCGGCGGCATCTACTTGATCAGCCGAAGTATTAGCCAGCACGACCACGCCGAGTCCTGTTTCCGGCTGAAAGCCCAAAAAGCTGTGGTAACCGCCGGTGCCGCCGTTGTGCCAGACCAAGGTCTTGCCGGTGTCGGGGTTCTTTGAGATGTGCCAATTCAGGCCGACGCTGCTGTTGGGGGCGAACTCGAACACGGGTTCCTGCGCTAAGGCAAAAGCGGGCTTGAGCGGGGTGTCGCCACCCATGGCGGCGGCGAGGAACTTCATCATGTCGGGCAGGGTGGAGCGCAGGGCTCCTGCCCCGGCCACGGCGTCCCAGGTCCAAGGGGCTTCTTCCGACAGTATCTTTATGCCGAAAAGTTCCAGCGTCAGCGAATACCCCTGTGCCACGCGGGCACGGTCGGCCTCGGGCGTGTGGACCATGGTGCTTGCCATACCCAGCGGGCCGCAGATGCGGGACTGGATGAGCGCGTCGTAGCTTTGCCCGGCGCGGCGCGCGAGCGCATGGCCCAGCAGCCCCACGCCCAGGTTTGAATACTCATACACCGCACCGGGCGCGCGGCGCAGGGTGTGCCCGGCGAGAAAGGCGTACAGCTTTTCCTCGGTGTAGTTGGCGTAGGGATCGGCGTCGCGCCCAAAGTTGTCGGGCAGGCGCGGCAGCGCGGAGTTCTGCGCGGCAAGGTGACGCAGGGTAATCTCCTGCCCAGAGAACGATGGCACAGTCTGCCCCTCGGGCAGGTAGGCCTTCACCGGATCATCCAGCTTCGCCGTGCCGTCCAGCTGCATCGAGGCGAGGGCCGTGCCCGTGAATACCTTTGTGATCGAGCCAATCTCGAAGAGCGTGTCCGGCCCTGGCACGGGACCGTCCCCCTTCTTCGTGCGCCCCAAATAATAGGAGTGGACCTCTCCCATCCCCACCACCCCAACCGCAGCCCCCACCAGAATGTGCTGCTCTATCAGCCCTCCCACTTCGCGCGCCACCAGTTCCTGAAGGTTGGTCGGCGTGGCTCCCAGCGCGGCAGCGCAGCCAAAGGTCGCCACCGCAGAGGCAAAGGCTGCTGAATATCCCACATGCCGAAAATGAAAGCGCATTCCACAATTCCTATCAAGCCCAGAGTAAACCCGCGTCACGTAATGAATGGCATTTCCTCCCCTAAAGTTGCTTCTTACTCCCTCAAATTCGGGGGCCTGTTTGAACGGTACTGTGTGCGCATGACAGAATTACGCCGGGTGAGATTCAACGACACGTTCACGCGCGGCTGTTCGCCGTGTTTCCCATGAGGAGTGCTTGAAGATGGTGCAAGGCAAGGTGTTGATTGCGCAGGGCGGCGGGCCGACGGCGGTGATTAACCAGAGCGTGGTGGGCGCGGTGCTCGAATCGCGCAAGTTTGCGCAGGTGTCGCATGTATACGGCGCCGTGCACGGCGTGCGCGGCGTCATCAACGAAGATTTTCTCGACCTCACCGAGGTCTCGACGCATAACCTCGAGGCCGTGGCGGCCACCCCCTCGTCAGGGTTGTGCTCCACGCGCGACAAGCCCGACGAAAAATATTGCTCGGAAGTCTTCAAGGTCTGCAAGGCGCATGGCATCCGCTGGTTCTTCTATTGCGGCGGCAACGACAGCGCCGACACTTGCCGCATCCTGAGCGAGCAATCGAAGAAAGAGGGCTACGAGCTTCGCGTCATCCATGTGCCCAAGACCATCGACAACGATCTGCTGGTAACCGACCACTGCCCCGGCTTTGGCTCTGCCGCAAAGTTCGTGGCGCAGGCCTTCGCGGGTGCCAACCTCGACAACCGCGCCCTGCCGGGCGTGTACATCGGCATCGTGATGGGACGCCACGCGGGCTTCCTCACTGCAGCATCGGTGCTGGCGCAGCGCTATCCCGAAGACGGCCCGCATCTCGTCTATGTGCCCGAGCGCGCCTTCGACAAGAAGCGCTTCCTGGCCGATGTGAAGGCCGCCAACAAGAAGTATGGCCGCTGCATCATCGCGGTGTCAGAAGGAATCCAGGACGCAAAGGGCAAGGCCATTGCCGAGCAGTTCAGCGGTGGCGAACGCGACTCGCACGGCAACGTGCAGCTTTCCGGCACGGGCGCGTTGGGCGATTTGCTGGCCGGGTGGATCAAGTCCGAGACGGACATCAAGCGCGTGCGCGCCGACACGCTGGGCTATTTGCAGCGCAGCTTCCTCGGCTGCGTGAGCGAGGTGGACCAGATCGAGGCGCGGCAGGTGGGCGAGAAGGCCGCGCACTTCGCCATCGGCCACGACCAGGACGGCTCCGTGGCGATGAAGCGCGTGGGCAATTATGCGATTGAATACTTCCTCACGCCCCTCAGCACCGTGGCGCGCAAGGCCAAGGAAATGCCGACGAAGTTTGTGAACAAGGACGGCAACGGCATTACCGCCGCTTTCCGCGAATACGCGCTGCCGCTGGTGGGCGACATGCCCGTGCCCGAGCGCCTGGCCGCGACGCGCGTGAAGCGGCTGCTGAAGAAGTGAGCGAAGTACACGAAGAAGTAAACGACGCATTGCGCGCGGCGTGGGGCATCGAGCCCGGCGCCGCGTTCCCGCCTGCGTCGCACCAGCGCCTGAACATTGCGTGGAACGCCTACGAGCCCAAGCGCACGTTGCTGGCGACGGTGCGGTTTCCGGCAGACGCGGCAGGGGCGCAGGCCACGATAGACCACGGGCAGGCGCTGGCTGCCTTCGAGGTTGCCGCCCACGCCTTTGCCTGCCTCACGGCGCACAAGCGCTGCGTGACCCTCACCATGGAGGGCCAGTTCCTGCGGCAATTGACAGCAGACGGCGAGCCCGTAACCGTCGAGATACAGATTCGCGCAACGCGCAAGTCGATTGTGTTTGTCGAGGGCGTAGTGAAGGGTGCCGACCGGCACCCCGCGCTCTATGCCTCTGCCAGTTTCGCCGCGCTCAAGCAGCACGCGTCCGGCGTGGAGGGCTGAGGCATGACCGAATACCATGCCGAGATCATCCGCACCATGCAGACAAAGTCAGCGGGCACGGGCTACAACGTGCCCAGCCCGGCCTTCACGCATTCGGGCGGCTACTTCGTGGACTACGTGGCGATGCGCAGCCTGCTCTGCGAATTCCCAGCGCCCGAAATCATGGGCAGCGTGGATGGCACCGTGCAGTTTGGAGGCATCGCTAACTTCATCGAGCTTACGGCCTACGCCCTTGCCTTCCTTATCACCGGCGAGCCTTGCGTGCCGGTGTCGCTTAACGTCAACTGCGTGCGCCCCATGATGGTGCTGCATGGCCCGATCAACGTCGAGGTGAAAGTGCGCAACCGCTCGAAGTCGCTGGTGTTTTTGGAAGCAAAAGCCACTAGCGGGGAGAACCGCACGGTGGCCACGGCGGCGATTACGCTGACCGTTGGCGCGCACCATCGGGAAGGCTAGAGCGGTGAAGAACACGGACGCGCACGGACCGACACGGACGGGCACGGACCTGAATGGATTGACCCGCCGCGCGTTTCTGGTTGCTGCGGGGGTGTTTGCTGGTGCGGCCTACGCGGCCTCGGGCAGGCCCAACACCAGCGGGCGTTTCGCCACCGGCCATGTGGGCTTGGGCAAGCGCGGGGCAGAACTGCTCTCCATGCCGGGGCTCGACCCCATGGCCTTCTTCGACGTGGACCTGAGCCAGCTGGAACGCGCCGCACCACGCGCGCGCGCCGGGGCAAGGCCGCTGGCCACCTTCAAGGAACTCGTGTCGCTGGCCGATATCAATGGCGTCGTGATTGCCACGCCCGACCACTGGCACACGCGCCTCGCACTGGCTGCCTTTGAGCACGGCAAGGATGTGTACCTCGAATCCCCCTGCATCTGGTTGCCGGGCGAAGCCGCGCGCCTCATCGAGTCGGCCCGCCGCTGGGGTGCCGTGGTGCAAACGGGCGACACCCTGCCCTACACCCGCGCGGGCGTGGCCCTGCGCGAAAAGCTGGCCGCCCTGCCCGCAGATGCCAAACTCACCGTCACCTGCCGCGCGCCGCTGAATCCCACTGGTGGACAATTCGCCGACGGTGCACAGCCGGTCGGCTTCGACTGGCCCCAATGGTTGGGCCACGCCCCTGCCCGCCCTTATAACCCGGACTACGCCCACGTGAACTGGCGCTACATGCAGGACTGGGGTGGCGGACATGTGCGCAGCCTCGGCACGCCCATGCTGGCGGGCCTGCTGTGGGCACTGGGCATCGAGCGCCCCAACACCGTCACCGTGTCCGCCAGCGGGGAACGTCCCCAAGGGGGGCTGTGGCAATGCGCGCCCGCGTTCTCGGCACGCTTCGAGATTGATGGTCGCATCACCGTGGTGTGGGAACAGGCGGAGTTGGCTGCGGAAGAGATGCCCTGTGCCATGAAGATCGAAGGTGCGGGCGATGTGGTAACGCTGCAAGGGCTGGAAGAAGCTGCCTCGCTGAAGGATGCTTCTGGCGCGGTATTGGCCACCGGCTGGGACGGCGGCAACCCGCTGGAGCACTGGGCGCAAAGCATGGCACAGCGCAGTGCCCCACGTCTGCCCCTGGTCACCGCGTGTGCGGCATCTGCCATGACGCAGTGCGCAGTAGCCGCAGCACGACTGGGCCGCGCGGTGACATATGACTTCGCCGCAGGCGGCACGCCCGGCGATGCAGCGGCGACACGCCTTTTGGCGGAACCGGCAGGAGCTTACGCCGATGCTGCGCGCTAACCTAAGCGCCATCGCGCTCGGCCTCGTGGTGCTCTGCGCTTCTGCATGGGCGCAGGCCCCTGCCCCCGTACTGGTCGAGTCCATGCCTTTGGAAGGCTGGCTCGCAGGACTCGAACGCGGCGATGCACCGGTGGGCACGCCGTCCCTCGCGCCGGATGATCTCCCCCCCTGCGCCACGCTGCTTGCCTCGGGCAATACTCCGGCGCGCGCTCTGCTGGCGGAGGCTATTGAGAATGAATTGATCCAACAATCCGCCGCGCCCGATGCAACGCGTCGGCAGGCTTGGGTGGATGCGCTCTTCCAACTCGACACCGCAATCCAAGCCCTCTTGCCTGCCCTTCCCGAACTGGACATCGCCCCCCCCCACTCCCTGATTTCCGCCATTGCCCTGGGCAGCCAGCCGGTGCCGGTGGCGGACAACGCCGCACACGTGGCTGCTGCACGATCGCAGGTGATTCGGTGGCTGGGCTGGGTGCTGGATGCA
>JBIKMR010000253.1:0-6243 GCA_044359155.1 Candidatus Hydrogenedentales bacterium
GTTGGCCAAGCGAAGTACAATTCCCTTCGCGCCTGGCCCCACCTCGAGGCACGCCTCCGCCAAAGGGTGTCCCCCGATGTCGCCCTCATCGCCATCCAGGCCCTGCAACGCCGCGAATCCCTCGACCCCGATGCGCGAATCGAGGTGATGCGCGATATCGCCCAGCACCTGCGCGAAGTCGTCAAGTTTCCCGAAGAAGCCACCACCGGCGTCACCGACGAGCAATACGTCCGCAACGTGCTCGACAGCCTCTTCCGCCAATCTGGCAACCCAGCCGCCAAGCCCGTTACGCAATGATTTCCTAAATCGGGTCCGCGCCTCACCGTGCTGGCCTCAGCCACGCGGCAACTTTTCCTCGTGAGCGCTTTGTTGAAAAATCCCGTACTACAAGTGAAGTAGTGGTATTCGCTATGCTTCAGCTCTAAAGGGGATTACGCATGTGGTACTACGCGAAAGATCGTGCGCAGGTCGGGCCGGTTAATGAAGAAGCTTTGGATTACCTGCTTGCCACAGGTGTGATCAGCGATGACACGCTGGTACGTCGAGAAGGCATAGCCGAATGGCAGCCCTTAAAGATAGCTCGTCCGCAGTCGCCGCCCACCTTGCCTGCCGATGCACAGCCGCAAGAGGTCCAGAACCCAGAGCAATCTGGCGCAGTCATTGTTTACGCCGGGTTCAGGATTCGCTTTGTTGCCAGAATTTTAGACGTCGCTATCATGAACATCGTCGAAGTGTCTTTGGCAATTGCCGTGGGCGTGAATTTCCTTGAGATGGAACCTTTAGAGTTTTTGGCCGGAAAATATCCTTTTGCTAGTTTGCTTGGCATCATAGTTGAGCCATTGTATTCCATCTACTTCGTGGGCAAATACGGCGCAACGCCCGCCAAAATGGCACTTGGCCTGCGGATTGTAAGGCCAGACAAATCGTCAATTTCTTATGGCCGCGCAACCGGGCGCTACTTTGCAGGAATTCTAAGCGGCATAGTTCTTTGCATTGGTTACATTATGGTTGCCTTCGACGACGAAAAGCGCGGCCTGCATGATCGCATTTGCGACACCCGTGTCGTGAAGGTGAACTAAAGCGCATGGCTTCGCTTGAGGCCAGCAACCCTGCCGCCAAGGTCCCTAAGCAATGATGTCGTAAATCGGGTCCGCGCCTTCGACCCCCACCAGCTTCTGGTCCAGCCCGTTGTAGAAATAGCTGAGACCGTTGGGGTCCAGCCCCATCAGGTGGAGCATGGTGGCGTGCAGGTCTTTCACTGCCACGCGGTTCTCAATGGCCTCTGCGCCCAGCTCGTCGGTCTGGCCAAAGGAGTATCCCCCCTTGATGCCGCCGCCCGCCATCCACATGGTGAAGCCATAGGCATTGTGGTCGCGGCCCGTGCCCTCGGCGTATTCTGCCGTGGGCTGTCGCCCAAACTCGCCGCCCCAAATCACCAGCGTCTCGTCCAGCATCCCGCGCTGCTTCAGGTCTTTCAGCAACCCGGCAATCGGCTTGTCCGTGTTGCCCGCGTGGTAATTGTGGTTCTTATACAAATCGCCGTGCGCATCCCAGTTGTCGTCGTTGTGTGAACCGCCGGAGTATATCTGTATGAACCGCACCCCGCGCTCGGCCAGCCGCCGCGCCAACAGGCACTTGCGCCCGAAGTCGTCGGTGCGCTCGCTGCCAATGCCATACAGCTCCTTCACATGCTCCGGCTCCGTGTCGATATCCACCGCCTCCGGTGCCGTCGCCTGCATCCGGTAGGCCAGTTCATAGCTGGCGATGCGCGCGGCGAGGTCCTGGTTGTCGATGCGCGTGGCCAGGTGTCCCTCGTTGAAATGCCGCAAGTGGTCCAGCAGTGTCCGCTGCTCATCGTTGGTCATCTCGCCATACGGCTTCAGGTTCATAATGGGGTCGCCCTTCGGGCGAAACACCGTGGCCTGGTAACTGGCGGGCATGTAGCCACAGGTCCAGTTCTTCGCCCCGCTTATCGGGCCGCCCGTCTTGTCCAGCATCACCACATAGCCCGGCAGGTCCTCATTCACCGTGCCCAGGCCATAGTTCAACCAACTGCCCAGCGAAGGATGCCCGCTCAATATGCGGCCCGAGTTCATCATCAACATCGCCGAGCCATGAATCGGCGAGTCCGCCGTCATCGACTTGATGAACGTCATGTCGTCCACGCACGAACCCACATGCGGGAACAGTTCCGACACCCACTGGCCCGATTCGCCATGCTGCCGAAATTTCCACTTGGGCCCCACAATCCGGCCCTCGTTCTTCTTCCCCCCCCGCCCAAAGGTCTTCACCTGAATCGTCTTGCCGTCGTGCGCGTAGAGTTCCGGCTTATAGTCAAACGTGTCCACATGGCTCGGCCCGCCATACATGAACAAGAAGATGACCCGCTTCGCCTTCCCCGCAAAATGCCCCGGCCTCGCCGTCAGCGGGTTTGCAAACGGCGTCACCCCATCCGCAGCGTGCGCCTGCTTCGCAAGGAACCCATCCACCGACAACATCCCCGTCAACGCCAGCGAAGTAAACCCGCCGCCAATGGTGGTAAGAAACTCCCGGCGCGTGCGCCCGCAGAATGTGTTGCGCGGTTTATCTATGTTCACGGGAACACTCCTTTATTCACCACAAAGGACACGAAGAGGCACAAAGAACACAAAGCCAGAATCAGAATAGGGCACCACTTCTTCGTGTGCTTCGTGCACCTTTGTGCTCTTCGTGGTCAATTCTTCAGTCCAGATACACAAACTCATTCAGGTTCAATACCATCAGCGCGAAGCGGTCCAGCGCTTTCTGCTCATCCAGCTTATGCAGCGACTGCATCTCCTCCATGAACGCCAACCCCGCGTTGATCTCGCCATCGTCCGGCGTGCGGCCCGTGGCCAGGTGCAGCGCCAGTTGCACACGGCCCGCGTCGTCCGCGCGTTCGCGTTCCAGCCTCCGTGCAAAGGCCTGCGCCTGTTCCTCCACAAACTGGCTGTTCATCAGGTTCAGCGCCTGCAGCGGCTGCGTGGTCACAAAGCGCACCGGGCAGGTGGTGTCCGTGTCGGCCTGGTCAAAGTCCGTCAACAGCGGCACGCGCAGGCTACGCTTCAGGTGAACATAAACGCTCCGCCGCGTGTACTGTTCCGGTGGCGACGACTGCCACGCCTTGTCCGGTATCGACGACGTCTCCAGCACCTCGCGCGGCATCGGCGGATACACGCTCTCCCCGCCCAGTTCCAGGTTAATCGTGCCATTCACCGCGAGTATCGAGTCCCGCACCTCCTCCGCCGTCAGCCGCCGCATGTCAAAGCGCCACAGCAATTCGTTCGTCGGGTCCTTGTTGTAGGCCGCCTCGTTAAACGCATTCGACTGCCGATAGGTCCGCGACAGTAGCATCATCCGGTGCATCCGCTTCAGCGTCCACCCGCCTGAAGTGAACTCCGCCGCCAGCCAGTCCAGCAATTCCGGGTGGCTCGGCAAACTACCCGCCTGCCCGAAGTCGCTGGGCGATCGCGATATCCCCTTGCCAAAATGGTGCTGCCACACCCGGTTCATCATCACCCGCCCCGTCAACGGATTCTCCGGGCTGGCAATCCACTCCGCCAGCTGCGTGCGGCGCATCGTCGTTCTCAGTTCCTCGCTCGGCGTGGCAGGAGGTGGGTCGGGCAGGCCCAATATCTCGGGGAAGCCCGGCTTCACTTCATCGGTGGGGGAATTCGGGTTCCCCCGGAAATGCACAAACGTGGCCGGGGCCGCCGTGCCATACTCCGTAATGCACGCCGCATACTTCCCCCCGGGAATCTCCCGCTTCCGCAGCTCCGCCGCCTTCGCCACCAGGTCGCCATAGCGCTTGCGGAATCCCTCCTTCACCACTTTGTCGCCGTGCTGCATAATCAGCGCGGGCAGGTCTACCTTGGGCCGATCATTCGACAGCGCCCGCCGCTCGAAGCCCGGCCCCGACCACGACACGAAGAGACCCATCTGCTCCACCCGCTGGAAGTATTCTAACCGTATCGCGTGAACGCCTGCCGTCAACTGCACCCGCGCCTCCTGCTCGCGCCCCAGGTTGTTCACCCCGTCATGCTCCACCACCATCGTCCCATCAATAATCACCCGCGCCCCGTCGTTGCAGTCCAGATGAAAGATGTACTCCGCATCCGCAGGCACATGCAGGTCCGCCTCAAACACGATTCCGAAAGCGTCATTGCGTGAACGGATGCCGAGGTCGAAGAAGTTGCTGGCTATCGCTCCCTCGTCTTCATGCTTCAACTCGTCAAACTTCGGCAGCGCATCCCACGTGTCGCGGTAATAGCGATATCGCAATCCGCTCATGTCCGATGCGTGCATCTCTGGCAGCGCGCTCGGGTCCGCCGCGCGCAGCGCCGCAATGAATTCCTCCTCCGCATCGCGCACCCGCCGATCCTGCCGGGCAATCTTGGCTTGCTGCTCGTCCTCCGCCTGCGCAAAGGCTGCCGCTTCGTCCCCCTCCAAAATGCTCCGCGTAATATCCGTCGTGTGCATGTTCGTCACGTTGTCGAAGAACGACAACATACGGTAGTAATCCTTCTGTGGCAGCGGGTCGATCTTGTGATCGTGGCAACGGCAGCACGCCATCGTCATACCCAGGAAGGTCTCGCTCGTCGTCGCCACCACCCCGTCCAACACGTCATACCGTCCCTGCGCCTTGTCTACTGGCTCATCATCCCAGATGCCCAGGCGGTAATATCCCGTCGCCACAATCCCCTCCACCCCGCCATCAGGCAACTCATCCCCCGCCAGTTGCTCCTTGACGAACCGGTCATAGGGTTTGTCGCTGTTGAAGGCGTTGATCACGTAATCGCGGTAGCGCCAGATGTGCGGCTTCGGGTTGTCCCGCTCGTAGCCGTTCGTCTCCGCATACCGCACCACGTCCAGCCAATGCCGCCCCCACTTCTCCCCATAATGCGGCGAAGCCAGCAGCCGGTCCACCAGCTTTTCATACGCCGCCGGGTCTGGGTCCACAACAAACGCGTCCACCTCCACCGGGCTGGGCGGCAGCCCCGTCAGGTCATACGTCACCCGGCGTATAAGCGTGCGCCGGTCCGCTTCTGGCGCGGGGGTCAGCCCCGCCGCGTCCAAACGCGCCCGAACAAAGGCGTCAATCGGGCTTTCGTTCCACGCGGCGTCCGAAACTACCGGCACCATCGGCTGCACCACGGGACGATACGCCCACCAATTGCGCGTCTCGTCCGATATCTTGTTGTTGTAGGGCGATTCATGCACGGCGGCAGGCGGCACCGCCGGGCCCTCATCCGGCATCGGCGCACCCCGGCGCACCCACTCCGCAAACACCGCCAGCGTCGCGTCGTCCAGCTTGCCATCCGGCGGCATCGCGTGCTCTTCGTCGCGGAAGCTCATCATGTCCAGCAGCAGCGACTTCTCCGGCGCGTCCATGTCCAGCACAGGGCCATGTTCCCCACCCTTCACCAGCCCGCTCCGATACGTCAGGTTCAGCCCCGCCTTGATCCGCTCCCCACCACCGTGGCACTTGAAGCAATGCTCCTCCAGCAACGGCTTCACCGTGGATTCGTAATACGCCAGCCCCTCCTCCTGCGCTTCCGTCGCAAGGGACGCGATCGCCAGCAAGCCACCCAGCCCAACGCGCAAACATAAATTATGGATATTCGTGTGGTTCATGATTTCCTATCCTAGCAAAAGACGAACCGAGGCAAAACAAAGTTTCAGCGCCCCGCTTGCAGGCTTGCTAGCTTTTGTGGGAGCATACGCCCCTATAAATTCAGGGCCCACCGCCCCAAGGCACAGCTACCATGAGCGACACGCAACAGAGAATCCTCGGCACCATCCTGTCCAACCTGCCCGCACTGCTGGCCATGAAGGACAAGAAGCTCGCCTATAATCTGGCCAATCCCCGTTTCTGCCAGTTCCTTGGTAAGACGCCCGCAGACATTGTCGGCAAGACCGACGCCGATCTCTTCCCCCAAACCGAGTCCGCCGCCTGTGCCAAGGAAGACCAGTCCGTCATCAAGAGCTGCATGGCCCGCAACAGCGAATTGCAGTTGACCGGCAACGACGGTCCCCACTGGTTCGACATCATGCGCGCGCCCATCCTCGACGAGAACGGCGATCCCGCCGGGGTCATGTTCACTGCCTACGACATCACCGAGTACAAGACCCGCGAAGCAGCCGTGCAGGGGGCCGAGGCCCGCATCAGCGAGGCCGAGCAGCGCGCCCAAGCCGCCCAGGCCCAGCTAGACGAACAGGCTGCCA
>JBIKMR010000254.1:0-6229 GCA_044359155.1 Candidatus Hydrogenedentales bacterium
GTGACGCGGCGGGCGAGCCGCGCGCGTTGTTGGGGCTGGAATCGGGCGACCGGCCCGCGTTGCATTTCTATCGCACCAACGGCACGGTGGCGTGTTCGTTGCAGACGGCCCCGGATGAGAACGGGGTGTTGACGTATTACGGCGGCACCGGCACGCCGATGGGCGGGGTGGCGGCATTGGCCAGCGGCGGCGGCACTGCCATTGGCTTTGTGGATGGCGGCGGCGTGGTGCGGGGGGCGATTGATCTGCCGGTGGCGGGCGGGGCGACTTTCTCGCTGCGCGACCAAGGCGGGGCGTCTCGCTTGTTGCTGGGGGTGGGTAGCGATGGGCGCCCCGCAATCAGCCTGCGCGACCTGGCAGGGCGGGCGCGGCTGGCGCTTTCGCTCACGTCGGACGACAAGGCAGGCATTGGCCTGTATGACCACAGCGGCGTGGCGCGGGCCGCAACCACGGTGGCCCCGGACGGCACGGCGCGTATGGGGATTTATGGCAGTGGTGAGGCGGCGAGCGCGGTGTTGACGACGAACCCGGCGGGGGCGACGGAGCTGGGCCTGTTTGACGCGCAGGGGAATGCGCGCACGGTGTTGGGGGCGGAACGGGATGGCAGTTCGACCCTCAGCTTCTTCGATGCGCGAGGCGTTGCGCGGGCGCATTTTGCGGCGCGACCGGATGGGGAATCTCGCCTGGCCTTTCATGACATAGACGGCGAGGCGCGGGCGGTGGTGGGGACGGGCAGCGATGGCACGCCCGCGATTGGCCTGCGCGACGCAGGCGGCAAGGCGCGGCTGGCCATGGCGCTGGACGTGGCGGGCGCGCCTGCCGTTTCGGTGCATGACTCGGAGGGCCGGGTGCGGGGGGGCATGGGGCTGTCTGCGGATGGACTGGCGACGCTTTCGTTTACCGACCCGGCGGGCACGCCGAGGGCGGTGTTTGGCACCGGGGCCGAGGGTGCGGCAAGCATGAGCCTGCGCGACCCGTCTGGCGCGAAGCGGCTGGCGTGGGCGGTGACGAATGACGGCGCGCCTTACATGTTGCTGGCGGACGCGAAGGGTACGCCGCAGGCCAGCTTGGGCGCGGAGCAGGGCAAAACCCCCGGCCTGAGCTTTTATGACGGTGCGGGCAACACGATTGTGGCGGTGGGGATTGCGCCGGACCAGCGGGGCGTGATGTTGATGAAGGACGCAACCGGCAAGGTGAATTGGCAGGCGGGCCAGCAAGGCATGATTGAACCGGGCATGGCGCAGCCGTTGGCGTTTGACGGACTGGTGAAGCCGCTGGAGCTGGAGGTGCAGCCGCAACCGGAGATGCTAGAGCAGGAGGCCCCGGTGCAGGCTCCTTCCGCCGAGCGTCCCCCGCTCGAACCCTTGAGCAGCGAGGATTTGGCCGGGGAGGGCGGGGTGCCCGCCGGGGCCAAGGCCCGCGCCGGACAGGGAGAAGCCAGCGGGCAGGAAGAATAGCCCGGCGCGCAGGGCGCTATCGAACTTGAGCAGGGTGCGCACCACGCCTGCCGCGCCTTTCATCAGGCCATAACCGTCGTCCCCCGCCTCGGGGCGGGTGCGGGCTTCCAGCGCAAACACATCGAGCGCGGCTAGGGCGGTTGCATCTGTGAGGGCGGCGTCTGCTAGCCATGCGGGGGCGGCGGGGCCGAGGGTGGTTACCGCATCCACATAGGCGTCGAGGCGGCTGGCGATGCCGTGGCAGAGGCAGTAGCCTGCATTGTTCGCGGCGCGTATGCCGCCGAGCGCGGCGTGGAGCAACTCCAGCGGGACCAAAGCGGGGTTCGCGGTGTAGGCCGCGCAGAGGGCCTTGAGCACGCCGGGGGTGCCGTGGCTCCACGCATTCCAGCAGGACTCGTCTTGCGCGCTGACGGGCCACCAGAGGGCTTCTGGCGCGTCATCTGACACGGGCTGCGCTCCGGCGCGCAGGGAGGCTACGCCGCCTGCGAGGCAGGCATCCAAATCTCTCGAGGGATAGGTCTTGCTGTATCTGGCCAGGGCAAGCACCACCCCGGCTGTGCCGTGGGCGAGGCCGAACTGGGGAGATTGGCTGAGGCTGGCGGAAACGCCCTCGGGCCAAAGCCAGTGGCATCCTGCTTCATCTTCTTTTGCAAGGGCGCAGAGGGCATTGGCCACGCCGTGGGCGCGGGTGAGGAAGTCTGAATTACCGGTGGCGGCGTGCGCGTCGAGCAGGGCGAGCAGGTATCCCGCCAAGCCGTGGCATAGGTCGGGCACTTGGGAGGATTCCCATGCGGTATCGAGCAGGAGCTGGGTGGCTTCTTCTGGGGCGGTGGGCAACAGCGCGAGGGCGATGCCGGATGCGCCGAACCACGCGCCGGGGATGTGGCGCACTTGATGGGCTGCGGCGAGGAGGGGCGTGGGATCAAAGCTTGAAAGAGGCATTCCGAATTCGGACAAAGCGAGTAGCAGGCCGGAGTGGCCGCTGAAGATGTTGGCGTGGTCAGGGTCGGAGGAGGGTGACTTGGCGGCAGCGTGTTGGTGGAGTTGTTGCAGGGCGCCGGGTGCGGACCAGTCCCACGTGGTAGGGGAAGCGGGCCTCTCCCCCACGCTGCGCGCGAGGATTTGGAATTGGACCTGGAAGTCTGCGGCGGTTGGAGATGCGGCTGTGCTTTCCCATGCTTGGGCGAAGGCGGGTGACACGGGCACGGGCGGGACGTTGGCAAAACCGGTGGTGCGCGTCCATTGGGGATGCACTCCCGTGTGGAGCATGTGGGCGAGGGAGAGCAGGGCGAAGGCGTCTGCGCGCCAATCGGGGGTGGCGTATCTCGGCAGGGTGGAGTCGTAGAAGCCGGTGGTGCCGCGACGGTACGGCTGCTCTGACTCGGCAGAAGTGTAGGCGAGTTCGAGATCGGCGAGGAGAAACCCGTCTCCTTCAAGCAGAAGGTTCGAGGGGGAGATATCTCGGACGAGGTGGCCTGCGATATGAACTCGCTCGATCGCCAGGGCGAGGTGGGCAATCCGCGATGCTTGCTCATTACGTGCAACCGCCAGGGCAGCGGCAGGGGACTGCCAGTGCTCTGCGAGGTTGGATACATTTACATAGGGGCGAATGATGGCGGCGGTGTTGCCGCAGGGGGAGACCGTGAAATCGCCGGGGGGCGGGGCCACTTGAAACGGCGCGAGCGCTTGGAGGATTTCGTGTTCGCGTTGCAATGCCCAGAGTGCGTCTCGACCGTGTTCGTCTGCGAGGGCGTGGCGCTGGGCGGTTTTTATGAGTACGGGATGCGGGGGCTTGGCCACTATAGGCAAGGCGATGAGCACGGCCCCGCGCGCGGTGACGTTGAGAAGGTGTACGGGGAGATAGTCTGCGCGAAGGAAATCGAGGTGGTCGTGCGGGGGGACGGTGGGCAGAGCGGTGGGTTGGGGAAGGTAGGGTGCATGGGGGGTGTCGCAGGCGTCGTTACCGTTGGGTAGTTGTAGCAGGCGTTGCTTGCGCCCGAGCGAGTCGATGGTGGTGCGGACGTCGTAGGGGCCGAAGCGGAAGTAGACGGGGGCGTTAGGGGAGTGTCGCGAATCGGTGGTGATGATGGGGCCGGGCAGGCCGTTCAGTTCTTGCGTGAGCACGCTTGCCAAATCGGCGGCAACGGATTCCGTATGCGGATAGATGGTGACAGCCTTGCCGACTTGGGTGAGTCCATAGCGCCCGTCGTTGAGTTCTTCGAGCAGGTCGGGCGATGCAATGCACTTCCAGGGGCAGCCGGACTGCTGAATGTGGGGCAGGGCCCGGGTTAGCATCTCTACAAGCGACAGGGGCGTGGCAGAGAGGTGGAGCTTCCAGCCGGAGCACGGCAGCTGCGCCATGTGCGTGGGGTGCGCGCGCAGCCAGAGGGAATCCACAATGAAATCACCCTGCGTTGCGGCATGGATGATTGCGGTGATATCGGTTGGGGTTGATGCGGGCACTGCGTGATCCAAGGATGTGGTAGACGCAGAGGATAACGAAAGCGCCCCTGATGGCGCGAGGCGCATCAGGGGCGAATTTAATTAAGTTATATCAGGGTAGTTCAGTCGGTCTTTGCGCATGAAATGCCGCAGGTGAACCAGCAAGATTTGCTGACGTAGGGCACGCCAAGGCTGATGAGCTGGGCGTCGCTCTGCGCAACAAGGGCACCCGCTTCCTGCGGCTGCAGGTTGGGGTAGCGCTCAAGCAGTTTCTTGGTATCCCAAGCATCACTGCCCTGTATCTTTACTTCATCGAGAAGTACGTCATTGAGGAAACGAATCAGGTCTTTGGACATGCTCATCGAGTTGCATCCTTCCGTCGGTCGATTTGGGCAGCAATGCGTGGGCCCCTCCGTGGCTTTGGGCAGGCTGCACCAAGGGAAAGATACTTAATCAGGCGGATAATATCAAGTGTTTACCCGCGCGCTGTGTTTTGTCTGTATGAGTATTGGGGAGTTGTGATGCTTTGCGCACTCGGTGCTGCGGGGGCAACATCCCCCGGATTCGACGCAAGCGTCGAGTCGTCCCCCTTCAAAGGGGGACCAGGGAGCGACACGCCGTGGCGTGACTGCCGCGCTGCCGAGCGCGCAGTGTCGCCTCCATAAAAGCAGCGGGGCCTTGCCGTTTGGCAAGGCCCCGCGAGGGTTGGTCTAACTATTCAGCCTAGTTCTGCTGAGCGCGGTTCCAAAGGCGGCTGCCCGCCAGGAGCGCGAGAAGCAGGCCGCCGAGGATGGCGATGTCGCCGAAGCCCACGCCACCGTCACCGGAAGCACCGCAGCCGAAGAAGGCCGTCTTCACGACATTCGCACCGACGCCGCTGATCTGGATGGTGACCGGACCATTGGTGCCGCCAGTGAAGGTGATGGAACCTTCCTGAGCGCCTTCAACCGTCGGGGCAAAGCGCGCCTGCACGGTGGCGGTGGTTGCACCAGCCAGCGTGTAGTTGGCATTACCCACGATGCTGAAGCCCGTGCCGTCAATCGAGGCGCTGCCAGCGACCACGCCCGGACCCGTGTTCTGCAACACGTAGTCAACGGTGCGGCTGCTGCCGGTGGCCACTACACCAAACACGCGGAGGTAGTTGGCGTTCGGGCTAACAGACAGGTACGGCACCTGCGGGGCAGGCTGGGTAACCACGAAGACCGACAGGCCGCTGGTGGTGACGGTTACATCGGTACCATCGAGCTCGGTGGTGGCTTCGTTCCAGGAGCTGGAATCGTCACCGTTGGTGCGGGGACCATCGGTGCCAAGAAGCACTTCCGTGCCGTGCTGGTAGACGGTCGGCTCTTCAACGGTGTTCACTTCCAGACCCGTGTAGGTGATGGTAGCGTTCACGTTCGGAACTTCGGTCACCGTGGTGCCGTCGGTCTGGAAGAGGGTGGCCAGCACATAGGTGCCGGGCACAATCTCGTCCACCGGGACGCCATCGCGGTCGAGGTTGTCAGCCAGCGCGGAGGCGCTGTCATCACCGGAGACCAGGTTTGCGAAGTCGCAGGAGACCTTGGCCACGAAGATGAAGGATTCGCCAACCGGAACCACGTTACGCGGAACCGTGATGTTCACGGTAACCTCGAAGTTGTTGGGGTCCGGAATGCTGAGGGTGAAGTCGCCCGTACCGTCGGTGTTCGTCAGGAGAACCTGGCGGGTTTCGAGCAAGCAACCACCGTTCACGCCCACGTTGGTGAGGCCGAAGATAACGCCTTCGTCCAAGCACGTCAACGGGCTATCGTAGATGCCGTTGTCGTCAAGGTCGGTGCACTCTTCAACTACGCCTTCGCCTTCACCTTCTTCAACCACGCAAGCGTCGTTCGGGTCGGTGACGGTGACCGCAACGGTGAAGGTCTCGATGTTACCGGAGCTGTCGGTAGCGGTGATGGTGACATCCTGAGTGGTGTCGGCATCGTCGCAGTTGAAGCTGGTCACGTCGATGCTGGTGGAAGCCACGGCGCAGTTGTCGGTCACGCTGGTGACGAGGTCATCAGCGGTGATCGTCGCGGTGCCGTTTGCACCAAGCGCGACGGTAGCCGTGCTTGCAGCGGTGATGACCGGGTCGATGGTGTCTTCAACCGTGACGACTGCGGTCGCCGAGCTCGTGAGTCCGCCCTGATCCGTTGCCGTAAGCGTAACCGTGTTGGCTCCCAAGTTGGCGCAGGTGAAGGAGAAGACGTCAAGGCTGAGGTTCAACGTGCAGTTGTCGCTGCTGCCATTGTCCACGTCACTGGCGTTGATGGTCACGTTGCCGCTGGAATCAAGCTGGACGGTGATGTCCT
>JBIKMR010000255.1:0-6225 GCA_044359155.1 Candidatus Hydrogenedentales bacterium
AAGGCAACGACCTCCCCCTACAACACCTACAAATACGGCGGCCTCCCCCCCGGTCCCATCGCCAACCCCGGCATCGGCAGCCTGCGTGCCGCGCTGCAACCTGCGCAGACGGACTACCTTTACTTCGTCTCCAACGCGGACGGCAAGTCCCACACCTTCAGCAAGACCCTGGCCGAGCACAACGCCGCTGTGGCCCGCTACAATCAGGAAATGCGCAGCCAGCGCAAGGCAGACCCACAGCCATGAAAACTATCCATTTGATCGCCTTTGTCTGCCTGCTTGCCCTGTCAGCCACCGCCGAGAAACAGGCCGCCGTGCCCCTCTTCCCCGAAGACGGCCCCCCCAAGGGCTGGCTGGTGCGCGACTGGGCAGACGTGGCCAACCCCGCCACCGAGGGCGCAGCGTGGGAAGTGAAGGACGGCGTGCTGCACGGCAGCAACCCGCGCGGCACCTGGCTAGTGAGCATAAAGGAATACGGTGACTTCGAGTTGAAATACGACTTCATGCTGGGCGACCAAGGCAACAGCGGCTGCGGCCTGCGCTTTCCGCTCAAGGGCGACCCCGCATTCGACGGACTCGAAATGCAGATGTGCGACCCGCGCTACTACGGCGACTACAAGGCCGATGCATGGGAACTGGCGGGCGCGCTCTACAAGGGCATGGCCCCGACCAAGCAAGTGTACAAGCCCGGCGAATGGAACACCTGCGCCATCACCTGCATAGGCGCCTCCATCAAGATCGTGATGAACGGAACCACCATCATCGACGCCAACCTCGACGAGGAAACCCGCCTGCTCGAACGCGGCAGCCCCCTGAAAGACCGCCCCCGAAAGGGACACATCGGGTTCCAGGAACTCAGCCGAGGCGGCGGCCACGTGATGATCCGCAACGCTTGGATTACGGAGCTGCCTGCGGAGTAGGTTGCCCGGCAGCCTTGCTGGCGACACGGGCTTGCTCGGTGCGTAACCTAAGTTCTTTACTGCGCTCAGCCCAGTAAATCATCCGCTCATCGTCACTCTTGCCCTCAAGAGCTGCATGGATTCTCAATGCAGCCTCACGCTTGAACGCCACGCAGTCAAAGTTCTTCTCTTCAGTCTTCATCTGCAACAACCTCTGGTGGCGTATGTATTGCTATCGAAGCAAAGCCATGTTCCACGTTAACTCGATTATACAAGGAAATCCGTCGGTAATTTACAATGTGTTTAAAGTTCCAGCTTACGAAAATCTGGCAATTGGAAACGGTCGCTGTGGCTACATGTAATGCATCAGCTTCCCATTTTTGAGTTACGATGCCAGACGCTATATAGGATCTGCACAGCTTTTCACTCTCCTTAGTAACCTCAAGCAGCTCAACCAAAGGCAGAAGTGAATCAAAAAACTGCTGAACATGGCTTGGTGCATCACGCAATTCATCGGCAACCACGGACGAGACCACCAGCTTGAACTCGCCTGTATGAACCTTATCGAAGAATGGCTCCGACTGCTTCTTAAACTCGGTATCGAAAAGTCCCCCGAAAACAGAGGTGTCCGCATAAACTCGAATCGGCTGCAAGTAAATATCTCCAATCGTTTCCCCAAGCTTGGGGCTGATGATACTCTCGTACAGGATTGATTCTCACCAGCACCTAAGGTGCATACTGGCGTATCGTCAACTTGACTTACCTGAAAAATAACCACTGGATAGAACCATGTCCATCCCCACCCGCACCGGCATTCAAACGAAACCAGAGATTGCGGCCGCACTGCGTGAAAGCATGAGCGCCATCACCGCATGGACCGCCGCCCAGCCGGACGCGCACTTCGCTACCGGCCCTGTTGGGAGATGGAGCGCAGGGCAACACCTCGCGCACCTGGTCAGCAGCGTGCAGCCCTTGACGCTGGGCATGGGGATGCCCAAGTTTCTATTGTCCTTCGCATTGCTCACCATGAACCGTCCCAGCATGTCCTACCTCGACCTGACCACTAAATACGAGAACGCACTCAGCGCAGGTGGCAAGGCCAGCGGGCGCTATGTGCCGCCTGCCGTAGCGGCCAGCCGCAAGGCAGCGCTCATCCGCGCGCTCAACGCACAGCGCGACAAGGTGCTGCGCCAATTGGAAAAATTCACCGAGGCCGACCTCGACCGCTTCGGGGGTAAGCATCCATTGATAGGCGTGCTCTCCCTGCGCGAGCTGCTTTTCTTCACCATCCACCACCACGACCACCACCTACACACGCTGCAGCGCGACTACGCGCAGTGACTCAGGCGCGAGACGTGACCCCGCCGCGCGAAGCCACCGAGCGCTTCAGCGCGTTGGTCGAAGACTACGACCGCTACCGCCCCGGATATCCAAAGGCGCTGTTCGACTTTCTCACCGCCCATGCCGGATTGGATACCGTGGCAGAAGTGGCCGACATTGGCGCGGGCACAGGGATCTTCACACGCTCCCTGCTGAAACTTGGCTGCACCGTATTTGCCGTGGAACCCAACGCCCCCATGCGCCAGATCGCGGAGGCCAACCTTGTGGCCTATCCCCGCTTTCATTCCTCACCCGGCAACGCAGAGTCCACCAGCCTGCCCAACGCCAGCGTGGACTGGGTCTTCGCCGCGCAGGCCTTCCACTGGTTTGATCGTCCCAAGGCCCAGCGAGAATTCGCCCGTATCCTCCGCCCACGCGGGAGCGTGGCCCTGGTGTTTAACGAACGACTCACCGATGCATCGCCCTTCCTCCGAGCCTACGAGGATGCGCTCCTCAAACACAGCATCGACTACCAACAGATAAACCACGCCAATCTTAAGCCTGAAGTTTTTAACGCCTTCTTCAACGCTTACGAATATGCTGACTTTCCCAACGAGCAACGCGTAGACTTGGACGGTCTGCTCGGGCGTGTGCGTTCCTGCTCCTATGTCCCCCACCCCGGTGACTCCGGCTGGCCTGCGCTGGAACAGGAAATGACCCACATCTTCCAGACGTTTCAAGATCAAGGCAAAGTCAGCATCCTCTACCAAACCCAACTCTACTGGGGCACACTGCCAAACGACGATGGAATGTTGTCACTCTGACAATCCATTCGTCAGAGTTGCCGCGCTCTGTCGCCCTTGGTGACACGAATGGTATACGTGCTTTTCGGGAATTTTGTTGTAAACCTCTCCCCTGTGGCCTTTTAGGGGATGTAGTCCGCACGTTGAAAAAATTTGGCACGCCCTATGCTTGCTTCATTGCAAGACAGTCAAGCGCAATCTGGAGGCTAGAAGAACATGGGCACTGCATGGCTACATTCGCTGGATGCAGAAGGCAAGACGCCGCTGGACCGGGCATACAAAGGCGGGCACCCGGTGCTGGCCGAGATGATGTTCCGCCAGGAAAAGGCCGACCAGGCCCTCGCCCTCTCCAGCGAATCGCCCCTGCACCGCGCCGCCTACCTCGGGCTGGCCAGCGCAGTGAAGTCGCTCATCACCTACGGCGCCACCGATGAAGCGGTAGACGGCCACGGAGAAACCCCGCTGCACAAGGCCGTGCGCCAAGGACACGCCGCCACGGTGGATGTGCTGGTGCGCACCAGCGACGTGAACGCCATCAGCAACGAGGGCATGACCCCACTGCACTGGGCCGTGCTCACCGGGCGCGACGACATCGTGCAGACCCTCCTCTTCCACGGCGCAGACCCCCACATGCACAACGAATACATGGACGGCCTCTCCCCCATACAGATGGCCAAGGCCATGGAATATGAACCGGTGACCGAGCTCTTCGAGCGCAGTCACACTTACGCATAAACCAGCGACCTCTCCTTCCTTAGGAAGCCCGGCACGGCGCGCCCAGCAGTACACAAGCGCCCTGCCGGGCTTCCAGCTTTTCCTGCCCCTTTGCGTATAATCCCCCACCTTGGGAGGACTTCGCGTGAGACGGTTGCTGGTTGCTGGTTTCTATTTGGCAAGCGCGCTGCTGATTGTCGCGCTGCTCGCGATGGGGCTGGAGCTATTCGCTCGCGCAAAGATTCGCTTGGACAAAGTGAGCGTCTCCCAAAAGGGAGCCGACAAACTCTCCGCCGCTGTTAATGAAGACGACCATATCATCCAGCAAATCCCAGACCCCACCGGCGGTGCCATTACCCCTCCAGACTCGACCTGGGAATCCGTATTTGCTACCAACGACCCCGCCCGCCGTGCTGCTTTGGCCGAAGAAAGAGCAATCTGGCTCGCTCTGCTGGACCGCGATGGCAACCTCGTCGAGTCCTACCCTCCCGGCGAAGGACAGACCGACCACTATGCCATCCACAAGGAACTGACCAAGGCGATTGCCTCGCTCCCAAAGGGCGTCAATGCAAGCGCTTTCATGGCCGCTGATGCACTCGATGAATTTCAGCAGGCGCTCGCGGCGGCCTTCGACGGCAAGACTGAACTTCCGCGCTATCTGCCCGCCAACATCTCCAGCGAAGTCTCCTACGACGCCGAATGGCTCTTCGGCCTGCCCATAACTCAAGACGGCTCCCCCCTCGTCCCCCTCCGCGTCGCCCACCGAACCATGGAAAAGCGAGGCTATCAATTTCGCGCCAACATCGACGTGCCCACCTACCTCGAAAACTGGCCCAACTCCCGCCTGAAAACCAATTCCCTCGGCTGGCGCGACGACGAAGTGGCCATACCCAAGCCCCCTGGCGTCTTCCGCATCGTCTGCGTGGGCGGCTCCACCACCGTGGCCGGGCCGCGCAACGACCTCACTTATCCCAACATGGTGGAAAAACTCCTGCGCGAACGCCTGGGTACGGATAAGATAGAAGTGGTCAACTGCGGTATCTATGCCGCCACTGCCCGACTCATGGTCCAACGCATGGACGACTACCTTCTGCTCGAACCCGATCTCTTTATACAGTACGACTTCGTCAACGACTTTCTACGAGGCCACCGCGACTGGATTCGCGAGTCCCCCAAGGGTCTGTGGTTCAACCTATTCGAGGATTCCGAATTCTTCCGCTACTACCTGAACCCCTGGTTCCAGCCCAGCGACGACGTGCTGCGCGCAGGTTACTGCAAAGACTTCTTCCAGAATTTCGACAAGACCATCGCCGAGGCCAAGAAGATCGGAGCGCACGCCGCCTTCGCCAGCTTTGCCTACCCCGACCCCGACTACATGCAAGAACCCTGGGAAGCCAATTGGTTCCTGCTCAACCGCTTTGCCGTTTGGCATTGCGCCCTCGACAGTGCAGGCTATGCCGAGGCCGCAGCCCTGTTTAACCGGGAGCTGAAGAAGTATTGCGACGAGACCGGCGCACTCTATATACCCGTCGCCGAACACGTGCAAGGTGGGGTCGAATCCTTCACGGACATGTGCCACATGCGCCTGACGGCCTTGCAGAAAATGGCCCTGACCGTCGCCGATGCGGTTCAACCCCTTGTAGAAAAAGAACTTAGCATTTCCAAGTAAGCCCTTTCTCGCCCCTCCCCCTCGCATTCAGCACGCCCGAGTCCTGTTCACAAAATACGAATAATGAACTAAACACTCATTGCAAAATTCGATTTGCGGAATATACGGCGTGCTGTTATACTTAGTTCAGAAGTTGTCATCCCGCATACTCCGCAGCGCGTTATACTGGTAGATGCAGGAGACGACGAAGAAGACGAGAAAGTTGAGAACCTGACGAACTTGGGCACGAGCCCTCAAATACGCTCCTCTGGCGCGCGGATGTCCTCCTCCCCCTCTATAACATCCGCGTGCTTCTCCCTCCCGCCGGGCAGGTGCCCCCATCACCTGCCCGGCAGTTTTTTTTCCTCGCGCCCATTTTCCATTCTCAATTCATCAATCATTCCCCATGCTATACTCTCCATCGAAGAGCAGGCTGGACGGTCGCGGCGTCCTCGTGGCGTCGAGGAAAGTCCGGGCACCATAGGGTACAGTGCTTGGTAACTCCAAGGCGGGGCAACCCGACGGAAAGTGGCACAGAAAACACACCGCCGATGGTCCGGCGCTAGGGGCAATGGGACACAGGCAAGGTTGAAAAGGTGCGGTAAGAGCGCACCAGCGCCCTGGTGACAGGGCGGCTCGCTAAACCCCACTCGGTGCAATTCCAAATAGGGGAGCTATGGCGCGGCCCGCGTTGCTCCCGGGTAGGAAGCTTCAGGCGTACGGTGACGTGCGTCGCAGATGAATGGCCGTCTCGGGTCCGCCTCGGCGGGCCTAGACAGAACCCGGCTTACAGGCCTGCTCTTCGCCGACTTGCAGGGGGAAGCGTCTAATACGACGCTTC
>JBIKMR010000044.1:0-20977 GCA_044359155.1 Candidatus Hydrogenedentales bacterium
GAAGACGCCTATGGCACTGAGATGGCGCGCGACGTGGTCCGGCTGATGGATTCGCTGGGCATTGAGCGTGCGCACCTGGTGGGCAACTCGATGGGTGGGCTGGTGGCCATCAAGGCGGCCACGCTCTTTCCGCAGCGGCTGCTTTCGCTGACCACCTGCGGCATGGGCTGGGCGCGGTATGAGGGCGAGAAGCGTGAAGTGGTGGACAACTTGGCTGCTTCCATCGAGGCGGGCGAGGGGCTGGACCCGCTGATCCGCTTCTTGCGGGGAGACGATCAACCCGGCTGGATGGAGCTTTCCGCCATTGACGCCTTCGTTAGCTACCTGAATGACGAGCAGGCGCTCGGGCCGATGACGCGGATGATGCCGGAACTGGCGGTGTCCGAGGCGGACCTGCGCGCGCTGAAGCTGCCGGTATTGGCCTTAGTGGCAGAGCACGATCCGCTGATGTCCGACGTGGAAGACCTTGCCCCACTGGTGCCGAACTTCTGCCTGGTGAAGGTGGAAGGGCGGGACCACTTCAACCTGCCCAGTGCGCCCAAGACGCAGGAGACCCTCGCCGCCTTCCTGTCGGGCCCGCCGGTGGAAGCAGCGGCGGGCATGTCGTAAACTCCCGAGATGTCGGCGGGCAGTCGGCATCGGGAGGGAATCGGTCATGCGGAAGCGTCTTGCGCTCATTGGCGCGGTGTTGCTCATCATTGTACTTGTGCCCGTGGGTGCGCTCTATTGGTTCTACGAAACCAACTTCGCGCGTATCGAGGGGCAATACTTCGATTCCGACGGCGTGAAGATTCACTACACGGTGCAGGGCGAGGGTGAGCCCGTGGTGCTGGTGCATGGCTTCGCCTTCAACGCGGACCTGAACTGGCGTGGGCCGGGCGTGATCGACGCGCTCAGCAAGGAATACCAGGTTATCGCGCTGGACAACCGTGGCCATGGCATGAGCGACAAGCCGCACGACGCGGCGGACTATGGCGAGAAGATGCCGGGCGATATCATCCGCCTGCTCGACCACCTGAAGATCGACAAGGCCCACGTGGTCGGGTATTCCATGGGCGGCTTCATCACGCTCAAACTGATCACCATGCACCCGGAACGCCTGCTCAGCGCGGCCCCCTGTGGCATGGGCTGGGGAAAGATCGACGCGGAAACGCAGGACCTGATCGAGCGCATTGCGTCCTCCCTCGAACAGGGCAAGGGCTTTGCCCCGCTGCTCGAACGCCTGAACATCGACACCGACGGGCGCGGCGTTGCCGGGCGTCTATTCAATTATCTCCTCACCAGCACCAACGACACCCTGGCCCTGGCCAAGGCCATGCGTGGCATGGCCAATCTCGAAGTGACCGAGGAGCAACTGCGTGCCAACCAGGTGCCCGTGCTGTCCATCGTCGGGCGCGACGACCCGCTGGCTGAGAACGCGCCGCCCATGCACGAGGTGATGAAGAACCACGAATTGGTGTACTTGGAGAAGGCAGACCACGTGACCGCGCTGCGCCACAAGGAATTCATCCCCGCGATACAAAAATTCCTTAAGGCACACCCGGCAGGTTCGTGGAACTATGAAACGCCGAAGCCCGTGGAGGCTACCCCTCCCGCCGAAGCATTGCCGGGGGCTGCATAAAAAGGATGTCTCGGTATGAAGAAGTGGATTAAACGCACGGTCGTATCCCTTGGCATTCTCCTGCTCTTGGTTGGTTTGGGCGTGGGGTGGCTGGGCTACCAGTTCACGGCGCGCGTGCCGGGAAAAGTGTTGGACTCGAACGGCTTCCCCATCCATTACACCGACGAGGGCTCGGGCGAGGCGGTGGTGCTGATTCATGGCATGGGAGCAAATTCGGATATCAACTGGCGACGCGCGGGAATCACCGATCTGCTGGCGAAGGATTTCCGTGTGGTGTCGCTCGACATTCGTGGCCACGGCCTGAGCGGCAAGAGCCACGAACCCAAGGACTACGGCATCGAGATGGTGAACGATGTGGCCCGCCTGCTGGACCACTTGAAGATAGAGAAGGCGCACGTGGCGGGGTATTCGCTGGGCGGGTTCATTGCGCTGAAGTTTGTTGCCGAGCACCCGGACCGGGTGATTAGCGTGGCGTATTGCGCCTCGGGTTGGAAGGACCCCACAGGCCCGGAAGATATCCTGTCGCCGTATCGCAAACCCGAGACACAGGCGGCGCACCTGCACAACGGCGTGCGATACCTGCCCGCCTATGCCGACACAGGCCGTTTCACCGAAGGCCCCATCGATTGGATCAAGGACTTCGTGGGCGATAGCATAGTGGACCGCAAATCAGTGCGCGCTATGAAGAAGGGATTCCGCGAACTCATCGTTTCCAAGGAAGAACTCGCGGCGATGAAGACCCCCAGCATCTGCTTCATTGGTACGAACGACGGGCTGAAGCCCTACGCCGACGACCTGCACAAGGTGCAGCCTGCGGTGGAACTGGTGGTGCTCGATGGCGCAAACCACATCACCACCGCCATGCGCGGCGATTTTAAGAGTGGGTTGAGAACCTTCTTCGAGAAGCACCGGCTGGAACCGGCAAAGGACGCAAACTGATGCACTTGAAGCTGGACACCCGCCCCTTCGCCACCGTGCCGCCTGCGGTTAATCCACAGGGCGCGTACCAGCCGGTCAGCTATTGGCAGACCACCATCAACGTGACCCCCGGCGAACCGCTGCGCGGGGATACAGATTGCGACGTGGTGATCATCGGCGGCGGATACTCCGGTCTCTCCGTGGCGCGACACCTGAAGAAGCTGGACCCGAAGCTCGACGTGGTGGTGCTGGAACACAGCGTGGCGGGGCACGGCGCAAGCGGGCGCAACGGCGGGTTCTCAATGCCCCTGCTGGGCTGGGACCTGTATGAAACGGCCAAGGCACTGGGCGACAAGGAAGCCAAGCGCGCCTACGACCTGATGTACCGCGCTGTGGACTACTTCAAGCAGACCATCGCCGAGGAGCAAATTGCCTGCGACCTGGAATGCACCGGCTACCTGCTGGTGAACACCTGCGCATCGCGCGAGAAGCGCGCCCGCAAGGAAATAAACACCGCCCACGCCATGGGCTACGAGCACACTTGGCTCGAAGGCGCAGCGCTGGAAGAACACATCCGCTGCCGTACCTTCCGCAGCGGCGTGCTCGACCCACACCCCTGCATCGTGAATCCGGCCAAGCTGGCGCGGGGATTGAAAGACGCCGCCGAGCGGCAGGGCGTGCGCATCTATGAACGCACCCCGATGACCGAGCTGACCGAGGGCAGCACCGTCACCGTGCGCACGCCCGAGGGCAGCGTGCGCGCCAAGCAAGCCTGCCTCTGCATGAATGGATTCGGCGCGGCCAGCGGATTCCTGAAGAGCCGCGTGCTTCCGGTGCATACCTACATCGTGATGACCGAACCTTTGACGAACGCCCAACTCGAAAGCATCGGCTGGGCGAAGCACCGCGCCAGCATCGAGACGGCGCGCAACTTCATCCACTACTTCCGCCTGACGGCGGACAACAGGATCGCCTTTGGCGGTGAAGACGCCGACCTGTATCCCGGCGGCAGCTACCGAACCAACGACGCCAACGTCGAGGCGGCCCTGCGCAAGCGCTTCTACGAATACTTCCCCGCCCTCCGCGACGTGCAGTTCACGCACGGCTGGGGAGGCGTGCTGGGCGTTACGCTCGACATGTTCCCCACCTTTGGGCAAGGGGGCGAGCACAAGAACATCTTCCACGCCTGCGCCTACTCCGGGCACGGGGTGAGCCTGAGCAACTACTCCGGCACGGTGCTCGCGCCCATGATGCTGCGGGCCGCAGGCCGCAACGACATCGATGCGCCCGAGGATATGCCCTTCTTCTGGAATCGCCTGCCCATGCCCTTGCCGCCCGACCCCTTCCGCTACTGGGGCATGAAGGCCTACCGCGCTGCGCTTCGTGCACATGATGTGGTGACGGGGGCATAGCCCTTATCGCTGCACGAAGTCCGTGCCGTCGAAGACGTAACCGTCTTCTTTGAACGCTGCAATGTCCTTCACGTCGACAATCTGGTTCTCCATCAGGAAGCGTGCGAACTTGCCCTTGATGGCCTTGCCAAAATGTCCTGCCGACTTCTTGCCGCCCTCGATTTTGAAATCAACGCTGACCAGTGGCGCGTAGCCCACCGCCTTGGCGTGCGCGCCGGGCAACAGGGAAAGCACGGCATCGCCCTTTGCCAGCAACTCTATCCGTGCCGTGTTGATGGGCTTCCAGTGCTTCGCCAGCCATGGGTTCATCGAGAGCTTGTACTCGGGAATCGGCGTGCCCGCAGTGATCAAGCCAAACAGGGCCGACACGATCAGCAAGTGCTCGCGGGCATAGTCCGGGTGGCGCAGCGTGGCTTGATCGATAAAGCCATATACCACGCCGGTATAACGCTCGATAGCGGGCAGGCCCGGCGCATCGAGCGCGGCAAGGTTCAGCTTGTGCGCAGCCTCGGCCTTGTCCTTGGTGGACACGCCGTAATACTTCGCACGCTCCCCCTTGGGCACGGCGCGCAGTATCTTCAGCACGGGCTTCACGCAGCGCGCGCCATGCGGCAATGCCTCGGCAAAAGATAGCCCCGTGCCCGGCTCGGCGGACTTGCCTTCGCTCGGGGGTAGCAATACATACAAACCCATGGGGAATGGTCGCCTTTAATTCAGGGTGAACGATGGACTCGTACTAGACGATGAGCATCGCGTCGCCGTAGGAATAGAAACGGAAGCGCTCGGCGATGGCAAAGCGATAGGCTTCGCGGATGAGTTCTGGCCCGGCGAACGCCGCCACCAAGGCAAGCAGGCTCGAGCGTGGCAGGTGGAAATTGGTTTGCAACACGTCCACCCCGCCGAACACGTAGGGCGGATAAATGTACTTCGTGGTCTGCCCAGCACCGGGGTGGTAACACCCTTCCCGATACTGCGTTTCCAACACGCGCGTGGCCGTGGTGCCCACTGCCACCACCCGCCCGCCTTGGGCACGCGTGGCATTTAGCTGGGTTGCGGTCGCTTCCGACACCTCGAAGTCTTCTGCGTCCACCTTGTGCTCGGCAAGGTCATCCACCGTCACGGGCTTGAAAGTGCCGTACCCCACATGCAGCGTGATGCAGACGCGCGCCACACCCTTGGCTTCCAGTGCTTCCAGCAGCTCGGGCGTGTAGTGCAGCCCTGCGGTGGGTGCAGCCACCGCTCCCGGCGCGCGCGCCACCACGGTCTGGTAGCGCTCCGCATCGAGCGGGTCTTCCAAGTCGCGGTGGATATAAGGAGGTAGCGGAATCCGTCCCACCCGTTCCAGTTCTTCGAGCACGTCTGGCCTATCGAAGCGAATGCGACGCTTGCCATCGGGCAGCACTTCGCCCGCAATGGCGCTCATGCCGCTGGCCAGCTCGAGCCGGGTGCCGGGCTTGGCCTTGGCTGAGGGGCGCAGAAGGGCGGTCCACTCACCCGGAGCGTCTTCGCGCAACAGGAAAATCTCGATGCGCCCGCCGGAAATCTTGTGCGCCTCGACACGCGCGCGGATTACGCGGGTATCATTGAGTACGAGGCAATCCCCGCGCCGCAGATAGTTTCCGATTTCTTGGAAGCCCACAGGGCTGAAGGTGCCTGCCGCACGGTCCACGACCAGCAAGCGCGAGGCGTCTCGCCGAGGCGCAGGGCGCTGGGCAATCAGCTCTTCCGGCAGGTCAAAGTCCAGGGAGTCGGTTCTCAAGGCAGGGTGTTTTCCGTGTTTGGCGCAGGAGGTGGAACGGTATCCGTTTTTTTACACGTCATGCAAGCGCAGTATGCGCATTTATCGTAGCCCGCCAGCAACGAGACACTTGCGTTCCAGACGGCGGCGTGTTAGCGTAATCAGTTGACAGAGTAGGTACTTGGGGCGCTTGGTGTACGGACGCAGGGTGAGACGCAGTGGGGCCACGGTCTCCGCAATACATCGTCCGTGTATAGGGTGCTTTTTGAGGCATAGGGCCGCAGGTTTTGGAAGGGGTTGTTGCGCCACCGCGCGGCAGCTTGTTGAACTCGGAGGCGTAATCGCATGGGCATTTGGGCAAGCCAGTCTCGGGTGACGGCAGGGTACCGTTTTGGACGGGTGGCACTGGCCATGCTGCTTGCAGCAACGGCAGGACTGCTTTCCCAACCTGCCGCAGCGCAAGACAGCGAAGACAAAGGCGGCGCACCCTGCATCACCGTCACACGCTCGTTCCCGCAGGCGGCTTTCTCGTCCCCGCAATCGGGCTTTCAGGTAACGGTTACGATAACCAGCACCTGTGACGAAGTGTATGCCATCGGCTTGCGGGAAAACTTGCCCGACGGGTGGACTTTCGACAGCATCTTGGGCACCAGCCCAGACGTGCCCACCTGGAACACCGAGGTGCCTGCCGTTGGCGGCATCGTCGAGTTCGCGTGGTTTCCCGTGCCTGACTTCCCCTTTCCCATTGAGTTCACGTATCTGGTATCCATTCCCGAGGGCGTTAGCGACAGTCGGCAAATAACCGGCGACGCGCTTTACCGCGTGCTGGATGGCCCGCAGGAAATCTCTGCCTCGGTGAGCACAGCGCTTTTCTCCCAGCCGCCGGTGATCACCCTTGAGGGCGACAGCCTGGTGATCTTGAACTGCGGCGAGGATTATGCCGAGCCCGGTTACACGGCCACGGACCCCATCGAGGGTGACCTTACGGGTGACGTGCTGGTGGCGGGGAATATCGACAACCGCGAGGCGGGCGACTATATCCTGCTGTATAGCGTGTCGAATAGCTTTGGCAAGGGCGACGTGAAGCAGCGCACAGTGCGGGTGCTGGATCAAGAGCCGCCCTTTACAACATTGCTTGGCGAGGAGTTCATAGAGCTGGAATGCAGCAGCACGCCATTCAATGACCCCGGCGCTACTGCAATTGACGTTTGCCAAGGACCGGTCACCCCGGAGCGTAGTGGTACCTTTAATCCCTCAGTGCCGGGAACGTATGTGCTTTCCTACACCGCGACCGACGCGGGCGGCAATGTGTCGAACACGGTTACGCGCACGATAGTTGTGTCGGACAGCCGGCTGCCCACGCTCGCCTTGATTGGTGCTGCCTCGATTACCGTGGAATGCGGAACTGCCTACACAGAGCTTGGCGCAACCGCCACCGACTTCTGCGATGGCGACATTACCGACAACATAGCCATCAACGCGAGCAATGTGAATGCATCGCGCGTGGGCACCTACACGGTTACATATAACGTGCTGGACAGCACGGGCAACCGCGCCACGCCGTTGAGCCGCACGGTCGTGGTAAGCGACACTGCACAGCCGAACATTACCTTAATTGGCGCTTCGGCGCTCACGCTGCAATGCGGCACAACGTATGTCGATCTGGGTGCCACGGCTTCTGATGCCTGCGCTGGCGCGCTGCCGGTCGAGGTGGACACAACCCAACTCAACATGAACGCGCCGGGCACGTATACCGTGCGCTACCGCGCGCGCGATGGCCGCACCGCGACCAAGGTGCTGGGCCGCACCATCACCGTGGTGGATGGCGAACTGCCCAAGATTACTTTGAATGGGGATGCCGTGACGGTTATCGAGTGTGGTTCGACCTATACCGAAGCCGGCGTCGAAGTGACAGATAATTGCGATACTGGTCTGGAAGCGGAGATTTCGAGCAACGTTGATTCTGAAAAGCCCGGTTCGTATCGCGTCACATACAGCATTGAAGATTCTTCCGGTAACAAGACAGAGGCATCGCGCCTTGTCATTGTGGAAGATTCCACCGCCCCGGCGGTTGCACTGCTAGGTAGCGACAACATCGTGCTTGAGTGCTCGAATGCATTCAGCGACCCCGGCGCGACGGCAACCGATACCTGCGATGGCGACCTGACGGCAAATATCGTGGTGGGCGGCGAGCGGGTAATCATATCCGAGCCGGGTGAATATGTTCTCACCTACACGGCCACCGACAGCGCGGGCAACGTTTCCGCTGCGGCAAGCCGCACAGTTACCGTGGTGGATTCGGAACTGGCAACGATTCGTCTAAACGGTGGTAACGAGACCCTGAACTGTGGTGATGACTTCATCGACTTCGGGGCAACGGCTTCGGATCGTTGCGATGGCGACCTGACCACGAGCATCGTGGTGACGGGTGCCGACATAGACACTTCCGTGCCGGGCGCATACACGGTCGCCTATTCGGTGACCGATGCAGGTGGCAACCTTGCGCGCGTCGAGCGCTTGGTGACGGTGCGCGACGCGGGCTGCGAAACGGAAGGCGAGGGCGAAGGCACGGAGGAAGGCGAGGGTGAAGGCGTTGTAGAGACGCCGGAATGCCCGCTGGATTCCGTAACCATTCTCGATCCCCTCAGCAATGTCATTGTGCCTGCGGGCACGCCGCTCGCCACCGTGCGCTTGCGCACCGCCATTGCCTTGGATACCGCCGAGGATTGCGTAGCCCCAGAGTCGATCACCATGCTTTACTCGATTGACGGCGTGCTGGTGGGTTCCTCCACCAACAAGGAGGCCGGGTTCCCAGTGGATGTCGAGCTGGGACGCGGCACCTATGTGCTGGCGGCAACCGCCGTTCCCGAAGACCAGAGCGGCGCCGTGGCTGCGGTGCGCACCTTCTCGGTGCTCACGGCGGTGGACAATGACGGCAACGGCATTCTGGACAATCCCTTCCTGAACATGCCGGGCAACGGCGATTTCTGGCAGGCCAGCGTGAACACCGAAGGCGGTTGCGCGCGTGCAGTCGTCATGCGCTCGTGGACAGTCGAGGGCGATGGCGACGTGACTGCAACTGTGGTCAACCCGGACAACTCTAACCAGGTCTTCTTCGTCAGCGTCGAGCGTGGTGTGCTGGCCGTGGGCGAACAGGGCATCCTGATTGTCAGCATGTCCTGCGATTTGGCAAGCCTGTTTGACCCGTACCCCGTGGGAGCGGTGGTTGACAAGCTGCCTGCTGGCCCGATTGCCGGGGAAGCTTTCATCGACGTGAGCATTCTGGTGACGCCGGATGGCGGGGCCACGTATCACCACTTGGAAACGCCGGACATTGAGGGCGAATCATACGCCAACATCACCTACGAGTCTGACTCGCTGGGTCGGGGCGCAACCTTCCGTAAGTACCCGAGCATTATGGAAAGCGGCGTGACCGGGCTTGAACTGACGCCCGGCAACGGCGCATGGAACAAGGGAGGCATTGCCAATGTGCTGAGCGCCACTCGCCGCATACGTGCCGAGTTGAGCAGCTTCTCCACGTTTGGTCTCTTTGTGGCCGTGGACTTGCCCGCCGAGATATCGTCGGACACACAGACCCTCAACTTTGGTAGCCTGATACAGAGTGGCACGCGCGACCTGAACGTGACGGTGCAGAACCTGGGTGACGCCATCCTAAGTGGCACCTCCACCGTGAATGGCAACGGCTTCTCGCTGGTCAGTGGCGGCACCTATGAACTGGAAAGCGGCGAAACGGCGACCGTGACTGTGCGCTTTGCGCCCGGTAGCGCGGCCAGCTTCATCGGAACGCTGGTACTGAATGGCGGCGACGGCGGCACCATTAACGTGGCGCTTGCGGGCGTGGGCACCCTGTTCGACAAGGGCGACAGCGCCACCGGCTGCGGCAGCGCGCCCGGCGCGAATGGCGGCCCCATGGCCGACCTGCTGCTGGTGGGCGGGGTGCTTGCACTGTTGGCCCTTGCCGCCCGGAAGCGCATGGCCTAAACTTTTAACGACCTGCCACACGGCCCCCGGCGATATTCGCCGGGGGCCGTTGCTTTTGTATCGTCTCTACCATGACAATCATCCACAGGAGGAAACCCCATGAAGCACAAGATCGCCTTGGTAATTACCGCGCTCTGCGCGACCGCCGCGCAGGCCGACATGCAGACCCTGTCCACGGAGCGCTATCTGGATAAGGTGCGTGGCGCGTGGGCAGGCCAGATGATTGGCGTATGCTATGGCGCGCCCTACGAGTTTCAGTCCAACGCCAAGCCCATCGTCACGGACATTCGCCCGTGGTCTCCCGAACGCGTGGCAGAATCCATCGGGCAGGACGACCTCTACGTCGAGATGACCTTCCTGATGTCGCTGGAAAAGCATGGGCTTGGGGTGACGCCAGAGCAGGCGGGGCGTGACTTCGGTGCTTCCGAATATGAGCTGTGGCACGCAAACAAGCAGGGCCGCAACAACATTCGCGCGGGCATCATGCCGCCGCTCAGCGGCCACCCCACTTACAACCCGCACGCAGATGACATTGATTTCCAGATCGAGGCCGACCTGTTCGGCATCCTCTGCCCCGGCCTGCCGCAGGAATCGAACAAGCTGTGCGAGGTGTTTGGGCACATCATGAACTATGGCGATGGGGTGTATGGCGGCATGTTCGTGGCGGGCATGTATGCCGCCGCGTATTTCGAGGACAAGGACATCCACAAGGTGATCGAGGCGGGACTAGACTGCATTCCCGACGAGAGCCTGTATGAGGCCTGCATACGCGACGTGGTGAAGCAGCACAAGAAGCACCGCAACGATTGGCTGGCGGCATGGCACAAGATTGAAGAGAAGTGGCAGGACGACGTGGACTGCGCGCCCGGTGACGACTTCAACATTGACGCAAAGATCAACGGCGCCTATATCGTAATGGGCTTGCTGTATGGCGAAGGCGACTTTGTGAAGACGATGGAGATATCCACCCGCTGCGGACAGGATGCAGACTGCAACCCCTCAAGCGCGGTGGGTGTGCTAGGTTGCATGATGGGCTACGATGCGATTCCCGCCGAGATTACCAGCGGCATCAAGGACATGGCCGACACCAACTTCGCCTTCACCACGTACAGCTTCAATACCCTTGTGCCCGCAACGCAGCGCATGACGGAATCCGTTATCCGCGCCGCAGGCGGCGAGGTGACCGCCACCGAAATGCGCATACCCATGCAGGAAGCAAAACCACCCGCCACGTTTGAGCAATGGGTCAGTCAGGAGAAGGCGGAGTAACCAGCTTGTCTGCCGCTTGGGACCCCGCTCGACGCGACCAGAAATACTGCCAGCTGATAGCCAGCAAGACCGCTGCCAGCACATGCGCCGCCGTAAGTAGCGAGCCACGAAACAGGGGCTTTATGCCGAGGTAATAGGTCTCGAAGGGAAATATCCACACGGTGAGATAATTCACCACAAACGCCCAGCGCCCGCCATACAGCACGCCTAGGCTAAGCGCGGTCACGATGGCGATGATGGCCGCCAGAAACACCGGCTGGTTTTCCGCAGGTACGCGCCAATGCGGGTACTGATACACCGTGGCGCAAATCGTAAGCGCCACGACAAGCCACATGGTCCAAGGGGGTTTGGGTAGGGTGGGCATGGTGCTAATCCTAATTTAGCGGCAATCAAACGCGTGGTCGAAGTCTTTCCATACCGGGTCATACCCAGCCGCCTTGATCGAGGCGATGACTTCGGGGACGGGGCGGTAGTCTTCGATGGCGAATTGTTCGAGCACTTCGCGGAAGTTGGTGCGCTCGTCGGCCTGGCCGCGCTGGTAGGTGGCGTATCCGCCCGGTTGGGTGGAGGAACCGGCGGACATGTGGGTGACGCCTAGGGGGATCAGCTTGTCACGCAGCTCGGGCGCTTCGCGGGTGGACAGGTTGATGCCCGCCTCCGGCAGGAACAGGCGCATGGCCAACATGCACTGCACCAGGTCGGCGTCGCTCACGGGGTAATGCACATGGTACCGCTCGGGGGTGTGCAGCAGGCGGGGGAAGGAAATGCCGATGGCGCTCTGCCAACATTCACGCTGCAAGTGGCGCGCATGGATGGCCGTCCACAGCGCCTCAATGCGCCAGTCGTAGAGCCCCAGCAACGCGCCGATGTTCAGCTTGCGCACACCCGCACGGCCTGCCCGTGTCAATGCGTCCAGTCGATAATCGTAATTGGCCTTGCCACCCAGCAGATGGACTTCCTTGTACGTGGGCCGGTGGTAGGTCTCCATATACATGGTCACCCCTTCAAGCCCCGCCGCCACGAAACGCGCATAGTCCACCTCGTCCACGGCGTACACCTCCACCGACACCCCCGCGAAATGCTGACGCGCCGCCTCTATGGCATAGGCGATGTACTCCACCGTCACCGTCTTCGGCGCTTCGCCGGTCAATAGCAACACGTTCTCAAAACCATGCGATGCCAGCGCTGCACACTCCGCTGCAATCTCGTCGGGCTGCAAGGTGATGCGCTTCTCACGGCTGCCGCTGCGTGCCGCAAACCCGCAATACACACAATCCGCCGCGCACAGGTTGGAAATATAGATCGGCGCATACAGGCTGATGGTCCGCCCGAAATGCCAACGCGTCAACCGCTGCGCCTCGCGCGCCATGGGTTCAAGATAAGGCCGTGCGGCTGGAGACAGCAGCGCCGCAAGGTCCTCAATGCTGCGGTCTTCGCGCGATAACGCGCGCTCGACAGCAGCGGGCGTGGCGGTGTCGAGCAGGGCGCGTAGGCGGGGTTCAGGATAAATCGCAATCGGGTCCTCGGCACTCATCGGCTGAGAAACCCTGTCAACGGCGAGCTGGCTTCCGCCGCGTCGCGCTCAGGACCCAGCCCCGCAAGATGAGCCATACGGCCAGCCTCTGTGGCGAGGGCAAAGGCGCGGGCCATGGGGCCGTGGTCGCGGGCGTCGGCCAAGGCGGTGTTTACGAGCACGGCGTCTGCGCCGAGTTCCATGGCTTCTGCCGCGTGGGAGGGCGCGCCCAGCCCGGCGTCCACCACCACGGGAATGTTGGACTGCTCGATGATGATACGGATCATGTCGCGTGTGCGCATTCCGCGATTGCTGCCAATGGGCGCGCCGAGGGGCATGACGGTGGCGCAGCCTGCTTCTTCGAGCCGTTTCGCCAGCACGGGGTCCGCCTGGATATAGGGCAGCACCACGAAGCCATCGGCCACCAGCATCTCGGCGGCGCGCAAGGTTTCGATGGGGTCGGGCAGCAGGTAGCGCGGCTCGGGGGTCAGCTCGAGTTTCACCCAGGGTTCCAGCCCCGCCGCTCGCGCCAGCCTGGCCAAGCGCACCGCCTCGTCCGCCGTGCGTGCGCCGCTGGTGTTGGGGAGTATCAACTGCCGCTTGGGGTCTATGGCGGACAGGATGCCCTCGTCGTCGGGCTTGCCCAGGTCCACACGGCGCAGGGCAACGGTGATTATTTCAGAGCCGCTCGCGTCGATGGCTGCACGTAGCGCTGCTGCGGAGGGAAACTTGCCGGTGCCGATCATCAGGCGAGAACTGAAGCTGCGGCCCGCTATGGTGAGTGTGTCGTTCATGGGGGAAGTATAGCGGAGTCGTTCTTCGTGATTCGTTGTTCGTTCTTCGAGCAACTACAAGACGTTATCCAGAAACCGACAGACCGCGTCCCGATGGTCGCCCTGCAATTCCACGGTGTTGCCTTTGCCGTGGCCGCCGGTGGCCAGGTGCTTCTTCAGCGCGGCGGCCAATGCCGATGCGTCGCCTTCTATGCGGTCGATGATGGTGGCCAGCTTGTTGCCGGGGCGCTTCTCAATGCGAATGGGCCAGCCGCCCGCCTTTGTCCGCGCCACGCGGTATTTCTGCGTGGGCGACAGGCCGGGCTTGGCAGGCAGGGCCGGGGTCGCAGGCGCGGGGGACAGTGCCGCGAAGGGACTGTCCGTCAGGGCGCGCCGCTCGGTGGATACGTCTATCTTGAAAGGCTTGGGGGACACGGGGCTTATCCTTGCGCCAGTGCGCGCATCAGGCTCAACAAGAAGTCGCGGTTGTCGGCGCTCAGGTAGCGCAGGTGTCCGCCCATGCGATTGAAGCTTTTGTTGAAGCGAAGGTAGTAGTCCGGGGTTTTCTCGGGCGGTTCGCCCTGCGTCCAGTCCCAGTGCGATTCCTGCAAATCCACCACCACCATGTGGTGGTTGGTCAGCTTCTCGCCGCATTGCAGGGCGAGGTTCTGCGCCATGCTCAGGCTTTTCTCGAAGACCATGGGCGACATCACCGCGCTACCCACGCTGAGGTACACGCCACCTTCCAACTGCGACACCGCGTGCGCAAAGGAGAGGAAGTCACGCTCGGCCGTGCGTCCTATGGCCGCGCCCATGTTCATGGGGTGCAGGTAGATAATGTCGTGCCCGAACATGGGGTGGCTGGTGAAGGGCACGCCCGCGCGCCATGCCGCCGCTTGTAATCCGTATTCCTTGAAGGGGTGCTCGACGCGCATCCAGCCGGGGGCGATGTCCATGCTCTGCACCATGTGCATCAGGTCTGCCGCCGCCGCCGCGCGCTCAGGCTGGTTGGCCACAAAGGCGTTGGCCACCGCCATCTCCAAGTCCTTGCGCGAAGGGATTTCCAGCCCTTCTTCCTCCACCATCCTCCCCACCGATTCGCCATAACCCATGCCGCGATAGGCGCCCAGGTTGATGGCCAGGTTCAGGTAATACCCTGTCTCGATCCACATGCCGAACTTGCCCTGCTCGACATTCTTCTGCACATGCTCGCTGCTGTGCCCTTGGTAGGCGAATTCCCAATCGTGGATGATGCCCGCGCCGTTGGTGGCCAAGTGGGTTATCCAGCCATCCTCCACCAGCTTCGCCATCACGCGGCCCAACCCGTTCTTTATGGCGTGCGCGCCAAAGGTCAACATGCGCGCCTTGCCTGCGGCGCGCGCTGCACGGATGCGCTCCGCCGCCTCGGCCACCACCTTGGCCCCATTGTCGGTCAGCGGCTTGGGTTCCGCGTCCAGCGGCACCAGGTCGCGCTCGATGTAAACGCGGTCTTCCCGCTCGGCCAGCGGGTGGAAGTCCAACTTATGGCGGTCGACCAAGGGGCCAAGCTTGCTTGCGCTGTCACTCATTTGGCGTTGGGGTCCGCAGCCCAGACCCATAGCAGGCCGCCCGCTTCCACGTCCTTGTCTTCGCCATCGGGGCCCTTCATCTTCTCGTCGCCATCCACCAGCGCGGCAAAACCCCACCACCCTGCAACGGGAAGGCCGTAAGTGAACTCGCCCTTGTCGTCGGTGCGCAGTTGCTGCGTGGAGAATGCGCCATTCGGTGCCTTCAGCTTCGGGGCACCGGTAAAGGCCTCGTCACCCACGGTGTAGTTCAGGTATTCAACTTCTACAATCGTATCCGCCACGGGCTGCGGCGCGCCATTCACCAGCTTCACCACACGCCCACTGAACACGTTGCCCGCCCACAGGGCATAAGGCTTAACCAGCGGCATGATCTCGACCGGGAAGCCCACGGGGTTCTTCCAGTCCGTGGCTTGGCCCACGTGGTTCACGATAGTCTTGGTGTAGTGGCGGATGAAGGTGTCCTCGCCCGCTTCCCAGTAATAGCCGGGGTCGCAGTAGAACACGAAATCCCCCATACCCTTGAACTGGAAGGGGGTGCGGAAGCCTTGGTGCTTGTAGTCAGCCGGGCCGTAGGAGATGGGCTTCAGGTATTCGAGCAAATTCACCTTCTGCCCGCGATGCATCACGCCAAACTCGACTGGCGCGGTGGGCTTGCCATCCAGCCCTTTGCCCATGTCCATCACCGTGCCGCCGTCGAAGGGGTGTCCGAACAACAGGGTGATGGTCTGTTCGGGCGGCGACTCGGGCAGCGCGCCTTCCGGCAGATGAATCATCTGGAAATGCGCGAACGCGGACGAGCACAACATAATTGAGGCAGTGATTGCGGTGGTGAGGATCAGTTTCATTGCGATACTCCTTGGATGCAAGGCCTCAAGGGTACCGCCCCGAACGCGCCTGTCGCAACCGTGGGCCTCGTGCGATGCGAACAATTAATCCACAAACACGAACTCGTTGGTGCTCAATAGCGCCTGACAATAGGTGGTGAGACCGGGGGCGTCTGCGCCCAGTTGCCCCAGCGCGGCGGCGGTGCGCTCTGCCTCGCCCTGTTCCGGCGGTCGAGCGTAGGCACGCAGGCTGAGGGTTTCCGTCAGCTTGCTAACGTTGCTCAACTCGGGGGCGACCGCGCTGGCCAGCTTCTCGGCCCGCGCCAGCACGAAGGGATGGTTCATCAGGAACAAGGCCTGCGGCGCGATGGTGGCCTCGGTGCGCGTGGGCACGATGGACGTGGGGTCTGCTGCGTCGAACAAACTGGTGAAGGTGCTGCGGTCAGAGCGCACGTTGCGCAGGTAGAGCGTGCGACGTGGGGTGTCGAATTCCTTATACGCGGGGCCGCCCGGCGTCAGGTCCAGTTCGCCCGTTGCCGCCAGCAGGCTGTCGCGTAGCGCCTCCGCCGTCAGGCGTTTGCGGTTCATGCGGGCGAAGAGCCTGTTCTCGGGGTCGCTCGCCATCAGCGCGTCCGCTCCGTGCGTGCCCTGCCGATACGTTGCGGACAGCACCATCTCTCGCACCAGTGGCTTTACATGCCAACCGTTCTCCATGAACGACGTCGCCAGCCGGTCCAGCAATTCCGGGTGTGTGGGCGCTTCGCCCCGCACGCCGAAGTCCCCCGGTGTGCGCACTATCCCCGCGCCGAACAGGTGTTGCCAGATGCGGTTCACCATCACGCGCGCGGTAAGCGGATTCTTGCCTTCGGATATCCACTGGGCCAGCGCCAGCCGCCCGCTGTCGGGGCCGATAGTCGGCTGTTGCGGGGCAAGCAACTCGGGCATACGCCGGGGGACAATATCGCCCAGATTGTTGTAATCCCCGCGCTTGTGCACCGCCACGTCGTGGATGCCTTCATGCTCGGTGCCGGGCACGCCACCCTCTTGAATGCCCACGGCCAGATCCAGCGCGGGCAGGGGATTAGCCTGCAACTGCGCCAGCTCAGCCTCGAGCGTGGGGCGTGGGGATTCGGGCGACACCGGCGGCGCAGGCAACCAGAATGGACCCGCAGCCCCAATCAGCGCGGCATAGGCTGCGGCCTCCGGTGCATCGGCAACAGCAGCTGCCCCCGCGTTCACGCGCGCTTGCAGCGCATCGGCATACGCGGTGAGCACTGCCACGTCGTTTGCGGCAAGCACCTCGGCAAAGCCTGCCAACACGGCGGGGTCTGGCGCAGGCTGGTTGGATTCTTCCAGCCACCACACCTCGGGGCGACCCGCCGCATCGGCCCACGGTCCCGCCTCGGTGAAAAGGGGCACCACGTCGGCACGTAGATTCCACGCATCCCCCGCGTCCGACGACAACTCCCACTCGACATGGGTGCTGTCGCAGGCGTGGCTGCCGATCGGCGCAACGTCAAGCACTATCGACTGCGATACAAGCAACTCCACCGGACTCGACGAGGCCACATCCGCCAGCCGACCGTTGTCGATGACGCCCTCCGCCAAGGTCGTGTCGCCTGCCGGGCTGCGCAAGTAAACGCGGTAGGCAACGCCATCACCACAGGTGGGGTCGGCGTCCACAAGTTTTATCTTCCACGACACGTTCCCCGCCGCGGGGCTGCGCCATGCCACGCGCGCAGGCAAGGTGGGCGAAGGATGCACCAACAGCGCGCCATCGGGGTGGTCGATGGTGAGGTAGTGCCGCGCCATGCCCGTGGTGTTGATCACGGCGGAAGGCCCGCCATCGCGCCCGTTGCGCCCGTGCAATCCGGGCAGCCCGTGCAGGTCGCGCGCCAGGGATTCCATGGTGGCCGGGCGTTCCCCGGTATACGACTCCCACGCGTTCACCGCAGCAACATCCAGCGCCGGGTTCACGGGTTGGCCTGTCCTGCGAGACAACGCCGCCAGCAAGTAGTCCCGCGTGCGGGCCGCCTCACGCCGAGCATAGGCGTCGCGATCCTGATTGAGTAGGCCGTCTATCTGCCCGCGCAATTCGTTCACGCGCTGTTCACGCGCGGCGCGCGCGGCCAGTTCTTCTTTCGACGCCAAGGGCAGGTGCAGTATCGGGGAGCCTTCGGTCTTCGCGCCCGGCCCCGGCAGAATGCTGCTGCTGAAGAAGATGCCCGCCAGCCCGTAATAATCTTCCGTGGTGAAAGGGTCGAACTTGTGATCATGGCAGCGCGCGCACGAAAGCGACACCCCCATGAAGGCGCGCGTCACCAGGTCCACCTGCTCGTCTACAATGTCGCTGACCATCTTCTGCTTGTCCGCGTCTCCCTGCGGCCAGTGGCCAATCGCCAGCACCCCCGTGGCTATCAAGCCATCGCGGTTAAAGCCGCCATCGGGTGCGGACATCAAGTCTCCCGCCACCTGCATCCGCAAGAACTGATCGTAGGGCAGGTCGGTGTTTAAGGAATTTACCACCCAGTCGCGGTAGCGCCATATCTCCGCCGGGTCCGTCACCGTGCTGGCGCGCGAGTCGAAAGAATCCGTGTAGCGCACCACGTCCAGCCAATGCCGCGCCCAGTGTTCGCCATACTGCGGCGCATCAAGCAGGCGGTCCACCACCTTCTCGTAGGCGAAGGGCGAGTCGTCCTCCATAAACCGGACCACCGCTTCCGGCGAAGGCGGCAGGCCCGTGAGGTCGTAAGTCACCCGGCGCAACAGCGTGGCACGGTCCGCCTCCGGCGCAGGCTGCGCGCCCGCCGACTCGATACGCGCAAGAATGAATGCGTCAATCTCGTTTCTCGGCCATGCGGCGTTCTGCACGTCTGGCGCAACGCTATCGGCCACGGGTTGATAGGCCCAGTGGTTGCGCCCAGCCTCTGGGTCTGCGCCTGCTTTCGCCGCGCCCGCCGCAGGATCAAAGTCCGGCCAGACCGCGCCCGCCGCCACCCACTGGGTCAGCGCGTCAATCTGTTCCTGCGACAGCTTGCCGTCCGGCGGCATCTCCAGCTCGCCCGTGCCGTTGAGCGACTGAATCAACAGACTGCCCGCCGCATCCCCCGGCTTCACCGCCGCCCCTCTGCTGCCCCCCGCAAAAAACGCCGCCGGTTCATCCACCCGAAAATCAGACTTCCGCTTCTCAGGCCCATGGCACGAATAACAATGCTCCGCCAACACGGGCCGTACCTTGTTCTCAAAGAAACGCGCGGGATCCTCCGCCTGTGCAAAGGCAGGAACGCACGCCAACAAGGGAAGCAATGAAATGAAGTAGCGCATAAAGTTTGGTTAACCCAAGTATTGCCCCCATTCTACGCCGCACACGCAGGGGGAATCACGGAAACAACGCTTGTTTCCCGGCGGGAAAGTGAATAGCATTAAAGCCATGAAGCATATGTCCGCAGAAGAAGCCAGTATCAACCTGCCCCAGTTGCTCCAGCAATTGCAGGCGGGAGAAGAACTGCTGCTCGAAATCGAGGGCAAAGTGGTGGCGAAGGTCACCTCCGTAATTGAGCCCCAAGGTCCTCCCTACCGTATGCCCGGTTTTGCCAAGGGTGAGTTCCGAATCAGCGACGACTTCGACGAACCACTCGAAGACTTCGCGCCCTACATGTAATGGGGATACTGCTCGACACCCATGCATTCCTTTGGTTTGCGGAAGATTCACCTCTCCTCTCCAGCACGGCCCGTTCGGAAATCATCAATACCAAGAATGTGCAGGTTAGCATTGCAAGCCTTTGGGAGCTTTCGATCAAGTTTTCGCTGGGAAAGCTCGACATAGCGCCACACGATTTTCGCGGCCGAATGGAACGTTACATCCGCCTTTGCCGGGCTGAGGTCCTACCCGTATTGGTTGACCACACCGTGGCCCTCACCAGCCTGCCCATGCTCCACCGCGATCCCTTCGACCGGATGCTGATAGCGCAGTCCATTGCGGAGGGAGTTCCCATCGTCACCCACGACCGCCAGATTCGGGAATACGCTTGCAATGTCGTGTGGTGAAGGGACTTTCCCTACGTTTACATGCCCCGAGCTTCAGGCGGAACATAGGGATTCACCCAGCCCATCCACCCGAGACGACATCCATGCGAACCTTGTTAGCACCCTTTGCCTTTGCCCTCGCATTCTCGGCGGGTGCAAGCACCATCGATCTGCGCAACGCCGTTGTCGTCAGTCCCGCCACCTTTGCTGGTCCCGAGCGCAAGGCGGTCGAGATGTTGCTGGACGAGGTTGAGCATCGCACCGGGCTGCGGCTGGAAGAATCGCACACCGCGCCCACCGATGCGCGGCCCATCATTGTGCTCGGCTCTGTGGCAGCGCCTGCAACCAATGCCTCCGCGCCGCCGGTGACGCCGGAAAGCTATGCCCTGCGCACCACGAACACCGGCGTAATCCTCAACGGGCGCGATGCACGCGGCGTGTTGTTTGGCGTGGGGCGGCTGTTGCGTGAACTGCGTATGGATCGCGGCAAGGTCTCGCTGGATGCTGCCCTCGATATTTCCACAGCGCCCGACTTTCCCTTGCGCGGGCACCAATTGGGCTATCGCCCTAAGACCCATTCCTACGACGCATGGTCGGTGGAGATTTGGGAACAGTACATCCGCGACCTGATCGTGTTCGGGTGCAACGCCATCGAGCTGGTTCCCCCACGTACGGACGACGACTCGGACAGCCCGCACTTTCCGCTGACGCAAATCGAAATGATGAAGCGCATGTCGCAGCTCTGCGCCGACTATGGGCTGGACGTGTGGATTTGGTACCCCGCGCTGGACAAGGACTACACCGACCCCGCCACAATCCAGTTTGCGCTGGACGAATGGCACGGCGTGCTGTCTCAACTGCCGCGCGTGGATGCACTGTTTGTGCCGGGCGGAGACCCCGGCCATACGCCGCCGCTCACCATGATGGCGCTGCTGGAAAAGCAGACCGAGAACCTGCACCGCTCGCACCCAAACGCGAAGATGTGGATGTCACCGCAGGGATTCAACAAGGAATGGATGGACGAGTTCATCGACTACATGAAGACGACGCAGCCCGCTTGGCTGACGGGCATCGTATTCGGCCCGCAGAATAGGCTGCGCTTGGAAACCTTGCGCGAGGAACTGCCCGCGCAATATCCCATCCGGCATTACCCCGACATTACGCACACCCGCCAGTGCCAGTTCCCCGTGCCGGAGTGGGACTACGCCTACGCCGTGACCGAGCAGCGCGAATGCATCAACCCGCGCCCCATGCAGTACCAGCAAATCTACAAAATGTTCAGTGAACCCACGGTTGGATTCATCACCTATTCC
>JBIKMR010000256.1:0-6191 GCA_044359155.1 Candidatus Hydrogenedentales bacterium
CGAAACGCAGGCTGAATTGGAGCGCGTGAGCGGAGAGCTTGAAACCAAGACTGCCGACTTGCAGGCCATCGAGCGCGACGTGCTGGCGAAGAACGAAGAGTTCCTCGGCGCGCAGCAGTTGTTTGAAGACCTGAAGAACGAGACCGCGATCACGCAGGCGCGCCAGAAGGGTTTGCTTGCAGAGATTGAACGCCTGACCACCTACGTGGGCGAACTGGACGACGCGAACGCGCGCCGCATCCAGACGCGCGATTCGCTGGCGCACGCCGTGGACCGCCTGGTGATCCAGATTCAGGAAGGCATTCCGCTCACCCCCGAGAAGTACAGCCACCGCGACCGCGTGCTGGCGGCGCAGGCGCTGCGCGACCAGATCGAGGCGAGCAACTGGGTGTCCCCCGAGATTCAGGAAGGCTACAACAAGCTCTACCTGCGCGAACTTGAACTGGCCCAAGGCAACGAATACTTCTTCGCCAAGTTGCGCGTTACCGATGAATTCGGAAACAAGTCCAGCATGTGGGCCGAGTGCCTGATGCAGGGCAACTGGTCTGTCATCTACCGCACGCTTGACGGCAAGAACATTGGCGAATACACCAACCTCGCGCCCGCTGGCGAGCAGGTCCGCTGGGGCTTCCGCGAAGACCTGCCGCAGGACGTGAAGGCGCAGCTTGAGCAGAAGGTCTTCGCCAGCCGTGTCGAGGGCTTCGAGGAGAAGATCGCCGTGATAGCCGCCAAGCAGTTGGCCACCCAGGAAGACACCGCATTCCAGGAAGCGTTTAGCTCGCTCTAGGCTTTAAATGTAATTACCATAACGCCGCGCCCAAAACCTGGGCGCGGCGCTTTTTATTTTGGTTCGCTATACTTTCGCAGCATCAACCCCATCTACTTTGAAGGAGCTACTTCATGTTATCTGCATTCCTGTTTGCGGCCACCGCCGCCCTCTCTGCCCCGGCTATCGAAGAGGAGTACATCTTTCCTCACAACGACAAGCACAACCACGGGTCGAGCATTGTCGAGACGGCGGAGGGCGACCTCATTGCCGCGTGGTTCCACGGCACGGGCGAGCGCACGGCCGACGACGTGATGGTGCAAGGCGCACGGCGCAATGCGGGGGAGACGGCGTGGTCGGAGCCCTTTGTGATGGCGGACACGCCGAACCTGCCGGACTGCAACCCGGTGTTGTTCATTGATCCGGAAGGCAAGCTGTGGTTGTTCTGGGTGGCGATTCAGGCAAACGAGTGGGGCAGCGCCTTGCTCATGTCGCGCAGCTCGACCGACTACAACGGCGATGGTGCGCCCGTGTGGAATTGGCAAGAGCCCATCCACACCGACCCCAAGAACATCATCGAGCCTTTCAAGAAAGTGTTGAAGGACGCCGAGACGGCGCTGGCCCCTATCTTTGCGGTGCGCCCCGAGTTGAAAAAAGAGATCGACTACGGCTGGACGGCCATTGATGATAAGCTGACGCGGCGGCTGGGCTGGATGACGCGCACGCGCCCGCTGTTGCTGGCCAATGGCCGCATCTTGCTGGGGCTCTATTCCGACGTGTTCAACTGTTCGCTGGCCGCATACTCCGACGACAACGGCGCCACGTGGCAATGCAGCGAACCCATTCTCGATCCTCGCGCCAACATGATTGGCAACGTGCAGCCCGGCTTTGTGCAGCGGGCCAATGGCGAGGTGGTGTCCTACATGCGGGACAACGGCATCCCTAACTACGTTCGCACGTCCGTGTCAAAAGACAACGGGGAAACCTGGTCCGGCGTGGACATGCTGCCCATCCGCGAGAGCGGCGCGAGCGTGGCCAGCCTTGGCCTGAAGAGTGGCATGTGGGTGATGCTGGTGAACGACCTCATCGATGGCCGCCACCGCCTGACGGCGTATCTGTCGGAAGACGAGGGCGCGAACTGGAAGTGGTCCCGCGCGCTGGAAGACGTGGAGAAAGACAAGGGCAGCTTCTCTTATCCCTGCCTGGTGCAAGGCGCGGACGGAAAAATTCACGGCACGTATTCGCACAAGAAAGACGGCATCGAGGGCTCCGCCATCAAGCACGTTGCCTTCGACGAGGAATGGGTGAAGGCGGGTGGCGAGGTGAAGAAGTAAGCACGAAGTAGACCAACCACACGAAATAAGAATGCCCGTAGGTGCCAGATATATCTTGCGCCTACGGGCAAAGTTTTGTTAAAGCGCATGTTGTGGCAGGGTATCCGGCCCTGCCAGTCTGCGTGGAACCCGACTACTACTTCGCAGCAGCAGCCTCGGCGGCCTTGATTTCGTAGGTGCGTGTGCCTTCGGGTGCGAAGGTATCGGGCAATATCGTCACCTTCGTGCAGTTGCCAAAGGGAATGCCAATCTTGCTGGGGTACTGCACTTCGATGTAGTAGGCGATGTAGCCGCTCTCTGGCTGGGGAATGTTTGCGCTCGCCTTGCCCGCGCCTTCCAGCGGCGAGCTAGTCCACTTCGACCCACGGAAATCGCGGTTGGGAGATGTGGCCTGCCACAACACCGCCTTGCCCTCGCCCGTCCAAGTGGCGCTGATCTCGTTCTGCTTCTCGGCCTCCTGTTCCCACGCGATATCCGGGAAGGGGGCGTTGCCCAGCATGGATTCGTAGAACGCGTTGATGGTAGCCACGCCCGGCAGGTTAACGTCGTGCTCGGTGTTCGCCTGGTAATACAGGTTCTTCTCGCCCTTCAGGTCGTCGAAATACAGGTTGGCCGCGTCGATGGTCCAATAAGGATCATTCGTTCCAATCACCATCAACTTCGGCAGCGTCAGCTCCTCACGGAAAGAATAGGGGTCCGTCTGCGCCAGCAGCGCCTTGCCTGCTTCCGTGTCCATCTGCGATTGCAGGTCGCGCTCGGTGTAGTCGCCCACCTGCTCGCTGTATCCGCCATAGGTGGTGTGCTGGTGCTTCATCTGCACGCCCATGTTCAACACGTCAATCACGATGGGGGCAATCGCCGCCACGCGCTTGTCCGCCGCTGCCGAAAGCCACGTGGTCCAGCCGCGCTTTGACGCGCCGGTGAGCATAAACTGCTGCACATCGGCACCGGCCTTCTCCTTCGCCACCGCCTGTATCGTGTCCATCGCGCGCACCGCGCTCTTCACCATGGGGAACAACAGCGGCCAGTCTTCGCCCTCGCCATTAACGAACTGCTCGTGGGTGTAAGCGATGATGGCATCCTCTTCCTTGCCGTCAAACAAAGGCTGGTTGGGAATCTGGCTAACCGCGGCGCACACCGTGCCCGTCTGCGACGCGATCATCCCCAGCGTCTGCAACTCGCTCGAATCAAAGCGCGGACCCGCGTCCGTGTTGTTGCCACCTGCAATCACCAGCAGCGACTTGTCAGCGTGCTTAATCTCCGCCGGGGTAAACACCGTAAGCCAATGCTTCCACGTAAGCCCCTGCCACGTCTGCGACGTAAGGCTGATCACGTACACCGTATTGCCGCCCACTTGTTTCGTTTCGGTAATCTCATAGGCGTAAGAGTCATCCGCCTTGGCAACATAGTCCTTCAGCCCCGCAAAGGCATTCGGCGCAAGCGCCAACACAAACATCAGCGTGATTATAGATTTCTTCATGAACAGGGAATTCCTCTTGCTGGCCAGAATGGCACAGTTTGCCACGGACGATAGGATACCGTTTGGGACCGGCGAGCACACGCGCGGGTTTCGGGGGGACAGGAGACCTTCGGTCGGAAGAGTGTCGCGGTCAGGAGACCACGCCACAACATTCTCTATTATTTGTTGCAATGCAAAGAGACATGCCTCTGGTCCCCTCGCCCCCTGGCAGGCGGAGAGGGTTAGGGTGAGGGGGGAACCCGCAATATCTGTAGCTCCCGTTGTGGCGTGTGTCTCTTCTTGTCCTACTTGTTCGCGTGCCAGCTCGTCGCCGTGCGGCCCGGTGTTTTTCCGCTTTCGATGCTGGCGCGGATGCGCAGGTATGAAGCCACGCGGGCGGGATTGAGGGCGCCCGATTCGGCAGCGGTGCGCACGGCGCATTCGGGTTCGTGGGTGTGGGTGCAGTCGCGAAACTTGCACGATGCCGCGTGCTCGGCGAGGTCGGGGAAATAGAAGGACACTTCCTCGGGAGTTACTTCCCACAGGCCCAGCGCGCGGATGCCGGGGGTGTCGATAATCAGCGTCTCACCTGCCAGCTCATACAGCCTGCCGCCGGTGGTGGTGTGTTGCCCGCGCCCGGTGTGCCCGCTGATGGGCTGGGTGTGCAGGCGCAGTTCCGGGTCCAGCTTGTTCAACAGCGACGACTTACCCACGCCGCTATGGCCAGAGAGTACGGAAGTGGTGCCACGCAGCGCCACGCGCATCTCGTCCAGCCCGGCCCCTGTCAGGCAGCTTACGCAAAAGGTGCGAATGCCCAGCCCCTTGTACAGTTCCAGTTCCTCCGGCGGCCCCGGCACCAGGTCCATTTTGCTGATGCAGAGCAACGGCTCAATGCCGCCCGTCTGCGCCGCGATCAGGTAGCGGTCCACCAAGCCGGGGCGAAACGGGGGATCGGCGGCTGCCGCCACCACGATAAGATGGTCCACGTTGGCGGCTATCACCTGTTCCGATGCTGTGGCATGGCCCGCGCCGGGGCGGCTTAACTTCGATTTGCGCACTGCCACCCCGCGAATCCACGGGATGTCGCCCTCGTTCTCCACATAGACCTGGTCGCCCGGCGCAATCACCGTGGCGCGGTCTCCGCCCAGGTTGTCGTCAATCCGGCACAGCAACTCCGCGCCGTCCTTGCTCACGAATCCCCACTTCTTCGAGTGGGCAATAACCAGCGCGTTCGGCTCGCAGTCCACAGACTGGGGCTGCTGGTCGCGCACCTGCTCAGAAACCTTGCTCAACGACCGGCGATGCTTCACGAGGTCGTGCGAGAAGGAGGCTTCGCCATGCTTCTCCCAGTCGCGCTCGCGCACGGTCACTCGTCGCTTTTTGTCTGGACTTTTCTTCTTCATGCCTGCCCGTAGTGTTTGGGCAATATTGCCCAACGCCATAATTCTAACGGAACCCTGCCCCAATAAACCCAGTCTATTTCGTTTTATGCATACCCCGGCTGGAGGCGCCGGGTCGGGTGTCGTTATACTGGCCGCGAGCGAGTCGTTCGGTGGCGTGCAGCAGGGAGTCCTTTTTGAGAGCAGCGGTTGGAGAGCGGGAGGCTATCCTGCGAGGCGTGGCCGTAAGCGAGGGTGCCGCCTATGGGCGCGCGTTCGTGCTGGACCACGACGAGGCCGATGGCATTCCCGTGTACCGCATCGAGCCGGGTGACGTGGCGGGCGAGCAGCAGCGCCTGGTGCGCGCGCTGAACGACACGGCAGACCAGTTGGAAAAGATCAAGACCCTCGCCACCGAGCGCGTGGGCGCGGCGCAGGCAAATATATTCCTTGCGCAGAAGATGATGGTGCAAGACCCCATGCTGCGCGAGCAGATGCTGGGGCTTATCGAGACGGAACGCCTCAACGCGGAAGCGGTGCTCGACCGCACGCTGGACCGCTACGAATCCCTCTTGTCCGAAGTGGACGACACCTACCTGAGCGAACGCGCATCGGACATTGGCGAGTTGCGTCGCCGCGTACTGGCTGCACTGGCTGGCTCCACCGCCACGCTGCGCGAAGCGCGCCTTCGCCAGTTGTTTGAACTCGACGAGCCCCGCATCATCGTGGCACGAGAGCTGACCCCCGGCGAGACCGTTGGCCTTGAGCCCGACAAGGTGTTGGGCTTTGTCACCGAGCGTGGAGGCCAGGCGTCGCACGCCGCTATCCTCGCGCGCGCGCTGGGCATTCCCGCCGTGTCCGGCATTCCCGGTATTCACCTTCAGGTGAACCCCGGCCAGGAATTGCTGGTGAACGGCGGCGCGGGCGAATTGGTGCTATGGCCCAGCGCGGGCACGTTGTCCATGTTCCCCGCGTCGCGCCGCAAAGATGCCCCCGCCAAGCCGGTCATTCCGCCCGTGCCGGGGCTGCAAGTATTTGCCAACATCAGCCAGGCGGGCGAAGTGACCGAGGCCGTCCGCCAACAGGCCGAGGGCATTGGCCTGTATCGTACCGAGCTTGAGTTCTTCCTGCATGATCGCCTGCTCTCGGAAGACGAGCAATATACTTTTTATGCCAGCGTGGTCGAGGCCATGCAAGGGCGGCCCGTATACATTCGCCTGCTGGATTTCGGAGCAGACAAGCACCCGCATTTT
>JBIKMR010000045.1:0-20850 GCA_044359155.1 Candidatus Hydrogenedentales bacterium
TGTGTACCCAAGGGGTTGGCCCAATGGTCTTCCATGCCATCGGTACTCAAGACAGGACGCGGCGCCACCAGTGCGCGCATGAAATGCTGATCGAAGGGCAGGTGCGATTCTTTTCCCGCGAACGAACGAAAGTCCTTGTGAAACCATTCCTGCCATCGTTTCGGGTGGGTGATCGCATCTAGACTTTCGCTGATGGGCCCAAGGATTCGATAGAGGCCCGCGCCCCCGCAGCCACTGCCGTTGGGATTCACGATAGCAAAGCGCTCATCCATCGCCCCTGCAAGAAGCGCCGCCTTGCCTGAACGCGAATGGCCCGTTATCACAACCTTCGAACCATCCACCTGGGGCAAGGTTTGCAGGTAGTCCAACATCCGCGAAGCGCCCCATGCCCACGCAGCAAGGGTGCCGCCATCATTCTCGGGGAAGAACTTCTGCACCTGGCCGTCCGTTGGCTTGCCCTCTTCCGACAGGTCAAAGCGGTCTGATCCAAACCCGGCAAAGATATAGCCGCGCTCATTCATCTCCCGTATCACGGGGGCGTTCCAGCCGACGCACAAGATCACGGGACACGGGCCGTGTGCATTCGTAGGGAAATAGAGGTCCAGCTGAGCACGCATCCGCCCCCCGGGGCCCATCACCAAGGCGTGCTTCTCGCGCCTGGTCACACCATCGTTGAGGGTTTCCTCTCCGAAGACGCGCCGCGAGGTCACCGGGCCAGCGGCCTCCGGCACATGCCCGTACTGAATACGCAGAATGAGGTCCTTAATCTCCGCCCGCCGCCGCGCCCAGTCTTCTCGACTGCTGACACGCGAACCGTCCAGAAACTGAAACGGGTCCGGCAACTTCTCGACCGAAGGGAAGTCCTCCGGCTTGGCAGGCGCGGCACCGTTAGCCGAGACCGTACCGCAGCTCACGGCCATCACAAGTGCTAACGTAAGAAGTGACATTGAATTCGACATGGTGCCTCCGCAGGTTCTGTTCGTTCACGCGCCGATCCCCGCTCCGGATGAAAGGATATCCACGCTATACCAGCCCCCGCTGGAAACCTTGCCCAAAACGCCCGTAACATTTCTCTGGTTGGTTTGGTGGAGGAATACGCTCGATGTGGCGGGGCCAGAAACAAAGCATGCCACAACACGGGAAATCAATTCGGGTCCGTCCCTGAATACCCGCAACTTGGCAACGAGAGAATCGGGCCTTTTGCGCAAGCCGCCAGGCTGAGGAGCAAATGCTATACACTTTCCTGCAGCCACCTACGTGGCCCGTTTTCCGTTCCACTACTGCGGCCGTTCAGGTTTGAACTGCCTAGGCGTAATGCGATGCTCTCTATTTGGAGAACAATATCCATGCGAATCCAACGGCTCTTTACCTTGTTGCTGGTCTTCAGCCTGAGCATTTCCCATGCGCAGAAGCCCATTTCGGAGGCTACGACGCATCGTTTGTTAACTGGCGGCCTTTTCGTTTTCGACAACGGCGCGGGGCGCGGCCAATGGACGCCGGAAGTGCAGGCGGAAACGCTGGCGCGCTTGGGCTACGCGGGGATTGGCTACACGGGCACCGAGGAGCTGGACGCGCGGCTGGACGCTTTCGCTCGCCACAAAGTTAAGGTCTTCAATCTCTACGTTGGATGCGACCTGAATGCCGATCCGCCATACGGGGAGGATCTGAAGACGGCGATAGCGCACCTGAAGGGAACCGGAGTATCGCTTTGGCTCACGGTTCAGGGGCAGGCGGAGAAAGACGACAGGGCCGTGCAGGTGGTGTCTGAGATTGCAGACCTGGCGGCGGGGTCGGGTATTCCGGTAGCGCTCTATCCCCATGCGGGCTTCTTCGTGGCGGATATCGAGGATGCCCTGCGCATTGCGCGGCCGGCGAAGCGGAAGAACCTGGGCGTAACCTTTAATCTTTGCCACGAACTCAAGGCCGGCAATGAAGCGCGCTTTGACAAGATTCTCAAGGAAGCCGCGCCGCACCTGATGTTTGTCTCCATCAATGGCGCGGATCACGAAGGAGAATGGGACCGGCTTATCCAGCCGCTGGGCAAGGGCGCCTTCGACGTCGTGGGGCTTCTGCGCAAGACCATTGCACTGGGTTATGACGGCCCCTTTGGCTTGCAATGTTACGCCGTGCCCGGCGACACGCTGGCTAACCTTGAACACAACATTGCCCAATGGAAAGCCATGGTCTCGGAGCTGAGCAAAAGCAAGCCGTAAGCGTTAGACCTTCGCGTCGAAGGTCCAGGGCCCACGCATCTGACACGACAACATGGCGCTGGCTTCCTTATCCTCCGGAAAGGTCTGGCTCTCCGAGTCCCAAGCGAGCTTCCGGCCCAGCCGCATCGAGATATTTCCCAGATGCATCGCCGTGCTCAGGTGGTGTATGTCCTTGGGTGAATACGTCGTCCCCGTGCGGTTCTTCACCGCGTTGATGAAATCGACATGTTCGCTGGCCGGCCGCGGCCACAGCTTGTTTTCCGCAGCGGCAATGCTCGTCTCAAGAATGGCAGGGTCGCTCGCCTCAAGGGGAGCCCGCCATTCAGGGCACTGCACCCAGCCATCCGCGCCCTCGATACGGATGCCCGTGCCGCCTGACTTCACCATCATCTCGACACCGTTCGCATAGAGGTAGCTTATCTCGTAATCCGTCGCCGTGGTCGACAGGGCATCCTTTGGAAAAACGCCCTTGCCATCGATTTCCAGCGGCCCGCCGTGCTCTTCAAAGATTGCGACCTGCGCCGTATCCATCAGGTGCGCACCCCAATCCGTGAGCTTGCCGCCCGAATAGTCCCAAACATTGCGCCACTGCTGCGGACCCAGTTTCGTCGGCGTATAGGGCGTAATGGGCGCCGGCCCAAGCCACAGGTCATAGTCGAGCCCAGCGGGCACCGGCGCTTCCCGCTCTTTCTCGAATACCTCGCCGGGAGGAAGCGTCACCAAGATGCGATTCACTTTTCCTATCCGCCCATTCCGCACCAATTCCGCCAGACGATGGTATTGCTCGACAGACCGATCTTCTATTCCTCCCTGATACACCACACCCGTCTCCTTCATCACTTCCATGAGCACCTGGCCTTGGGCGATATTAAGCGTGGGTTTCTCGCAGAACACGTCCTTGCCCGCGCGCGCCGCCATCACCGACATCAATACATGCCAATGATCCGGCGTCGAGATTACCACCGCGTCAATATCTTTGCTTGCAAGGATTTCGCGGAAATCCGCATGGACTGCGCAATCTTCATTGCCATAGGCTCTGTTCACCTTGGCCCGCGCCGCTTCGCGCCTTTCCGCGAATACATCGCACACTGCCACAACGCGCGCTTGGGGAATCTTCAGAAAGGCGGCCAGATTCCAGCCCATGCCGTGGGTGCCCAGCCCGATGCATCCCAATGCTACCTGGGAATTTGCCCCAGTTGCGGCCCCCTCCCCCGAAGCCTTCCGGGCGAGAAGGGGAATAGCGGCCGCCGTAGTGGTCTTCAGAAAGTGACGTCGATTCATCGGCATGTTCTTGCCTTCCCCTCTAATAACCGCAATGGCACGTTGGCAGCGCGAGTATGAAAAATCGTGTGGGATGTGTCAAGGCAGCGGTTAGGGGAAATTTAGGGACGGATCCGAATTGATTCCTCTTGTGTGGCATGCTCGGAAGCCATGCCACAACTGGTGGGATAACTATGTCGCCTCTTCACTTCGTGCACTTTGTGCCCCCTTCGTGCTCTTCGAGTTGCTCTTTATCCCCTCTCCGTTCGTGCCCCCGCTGGAAACCCTGCCCAAAACGTTGTATCATCCCCTTGGCTGTCTTTGTGGAAGATTTCTTTACCTCACGGTGTTTCCCAAAGTGGCGATAATTACAGCCGACCTACCGGTCGGTCAGTAGGCTTAACATGTTTGGGAGCAAGGACATGAGCGCAACTGCGATTCTGCCCAAACGCTTGACGTCCACCGTGGCCCAGGAATTGGCGGTGGCGGTTACGGGCGTGTTGCTGGTGCTGTTTATCTTTTCGCACCTGGCGGCGAACCTGTTGATCTTCCTGGGGCCGGAAGCCCTGAACTATTACGCGGACACCCTGCACACCTTTGGGCCGCTGCTGGTGGTAGCGCGCATTGGGCTGGCCGCCACGTTCTTCGTACACATCGGCCTGGCCATCAAGCTCTCCATCGAGAACCGCAAGAAGCGTTCGCAGGCCTATGCGGTGGACACCCGCCATGGGCGCAAGGGACCGGCCACGCGCTTTATGGCGTTGAGCGGCATCATGATTGCCTGCTTTCTTATTCTCCACCTGACCGATTTCCCCATGCGCGATCCGCATGGGCCGAACTCAATCATCAACGGCGAAGACCGTGGGCTGGGCGGGCTGGTGTTCAACTTCCTCAGCAACCCCATCCGCGCCTTCGTCTACATCGTGGCGGTGTCCGCCGTGGGGCTTCACCTGAGCCACGCGCTTTCCAGCGTGGTGGTCACGCTTGGCTTCCTTACGGACAAGGCCACGCCCCGCGCGGAGCTGATTGCCAAGTCCATCGGGCTGGTGGTGGCGCTGGGCTTTGCGTCCATTCCCATTTACGTAATGCTGAAGACCTACGTCTTTGGAGGCTTGTCCTAATGAGCACAAACGCCGACATGCTTTGGCGCATTGCCGAAGGCGCCCCGCTCGACGCGCACATCCCCGCCGGGCATGTCTCTGAAAAGTGGGACAACCACAAGTTTGGCGTGAAGCTGGTCAACCCCGCGAACAAGCGCAAGTTCAGCGTCATCGTGGTGGGCACTGGCTTGGCGGGGGCGTCGGCTGCGGCCTCTCTTTCCGAGATGGGATACAAGGTCAAGTCCTTCTGCTTTCAAGACAGCGCCCGCCGCGCCCACAGCATCGCCGCGCAGGGCGGCATCAACGCCGCGAAGAATTACCAGAACGACGGCGACAGCGTGTACCGCCTGTTTTACGACACGGTAAAGGGCGGCGACTACCGTTCGCGCGAGGCTAACGTATACCGCCTGGCGCAGGTAAGCGTAAACATCATCGACCAGTGCGTGGCGCAGGGCGTGCCCTTTGCGCGCGAATACGGCGGCTACTTGGCCAACCGTTCCTTCGGCGGCGCGCAGGTAAGTCGCACCTTCTACGCGCGCGGCCAAACCGGGCAGCAATTACTACTCGGCGCATACAGCGCGCTGATGAAGGAAGTCGCCCGTAAGGGGGTGGAGCTATACACCCGCCGCGAAATGCTCGACCTCGTCGTGGTGGATGGCCGCGCTGTCGGCATCGTGGTGCGCAACCTGGTCACCGGCCAGTTGGAAAGCCACACGGCGGACGCCGTCGTGCTGGCCACGGGCGGCTACGGCAACGTGTTCTACCTGAGCACCAACGCCAAGGGCAGCAACGTGACCGCCGCATGGCGCGCGCACAAGCGCGGCGCCTACTTCGCCAACCCCTGCTACACGCAGATTCACCCCACCTGCATCCCTGTGCACGGCGACGAGCAGAGCAAGCTCACCCTGATGAGCGAAAGCTTGCGCAACGACGGTCGCGTGTGGGTGCCGAGAAACCAGAAAGACTCCCGCCCCGCCCACGAGATTCCCGAAAGCGAGCGGAACTATTTCCTCGAGGAGAAATACCCCAGCTTCGGCAACCTGGTCCCGCGCGACGTGGCCAGCCGCAACGCCAAGGAATGGTGCGACAAGGGCTTCGGCGTCGGCAACACCGGCGTCGCCGTCTACCTCGATTTCTCCGACGCCATCAAGCGCGATGGCTTGAAGGTGATCGAGGCGAAGTACGGCAACCTGTTCCAGATGTACGAACGCATCACCGACGGCGACCCCTACAAGACCCCCATGATGATCTACCCGGCGGTGCACTACACCATGGGCGGGCTGTGGGTGGACTACAACCTGATGAGTAACCTACCCGGCCTGCATGTGCTGGGCGAGGCCAACTTCTCCGACCACGGCGCGAACCGCCTCGGCGCAAGCGCGCTGATGCAGGGCCTGGCCGACGGTTACTTCGTGATTCCCTATACCATTGGCGACTACCTGGCCAAGGCCGGCCCCGCCAAGATATCGCCCGACCACCCAGCGGTGAAAGCGGTCGAGACGGAAGTGAAGCAGCGCATCGACAAGATGCTCGGCACCAAGGGCAAGCGCGCCGTGAACGATTTCCACCGCGAGCTGGGCCTGTTGATGTGGGACCACTGCGGCATGGCCCGCAACGATGCGGGCCTCCGCACCGCGCTCAAGCGCATCCCCGAATTGCGCGAAGAATTCTGGCAGAACGTCAGCGTCACCGGGTCACCCGGCAGCTTCAACCAGTGCCTCGAGCGCGCGGGCCGCGTGGCCGACTTCCTCGAATACGGCGAGCTGATGTGCCTCGACGCGCTGCACCGCACCGAGTCCTGCGGCGGGCACTTCCGCGAGGAGTCGCAAACCAGCGAAGGCGAAGCCCAGCGTAAGGACGACGAGTTCTGCTACGTCGCCGCGTGGGAATCCAACGGCACCGGCGCACCCCCCACCCTCCACAAGGAACCCCTCAACTTTGAGGAAGTGCACCTCACGCAGAGGAGCTACAAGTAATGGGCAACACCATCAAACTCACCCTGAAAATCTGGCGGCAAGACGGGGCAGAAGCGGCGGGCCGCTTCGAGTCCTACACGCTCGACAAAGTCTCCACCGACGCGTCCTTCCTCGAAATGCTTGACGTGCTCAACGACCGGCTTGAGCGCGAGAACAAGGAGCCCGTCGCGTTTGACCACGACTGCCGCGAAGGCATCTGCGGTTCCTGCGGCGCAGTGGTGAACGGCAGCGCCCACGGACCCGAATCTGCCACCACCCTCTGCCAGTTGCACATGCGCAAGTTCAAAGACGGCGACACCCTGCACATCGAACCCTGGCGCGCCAATGGATTCCCCGTGGTGAAAGACCTCGTGGTCGACCGCAGCGCCCTCGACCGCATCATCCAGGCCGGTGGCTTCGTCTCCGTGCGCACGGGCCAAGCGCCCGATGCCCACGCCATCGCCATACCCAAAGACGATGCCGACCTCGCCATGGACGCCGCCCAATGCATCGGCTGCGGCGCCTGCGTAGCCGCCTGCCCCAACGCCTCCGCCAGCCTCTTCACCGGCGCAAAAATCCACCAGCTCGCCCTGCTCCCCCAAGGCCACCCCGAACGCCAACGCCGCGTCGTCGCCATGGTCGAACAGATGGACGCCGAAGGCTTCGGCTCCTGCTCCAAACACTACGAATGCGAAGCCGCCTGCCCCAAAGAGATCAAGGTAGAACACATCACCGCCATGAACCGCGAATACCGCGCCGCGCTGGTAAGCCTCCGCTAAGTCCGGCTCCCCTTCTCCCCTCGTTACACCGCTCAGTCCCGCGTCAGCTGTTGTGGCGTGGTCTCCTGACCGCGCCACTCTTGCGACCGAAGGTCTCCTCTTCGTCCCTCCCTCCCTCCCCCTCTTCTCCTCCCTCTACCAAGCCAACGGTGTCACCGGCACATCCGCGCACTCATCCTTGCCGGACACATAATAGCGCGCCGACGAGAACCGCCAATCATCTGGATACAACACCAGCCCTTTTCGGCAGGGATTCGCGTGCAGGTAGTCGAACTTCTGTTGCCAGAAGCGTTCGCTAATCAGGGCCTCGGCGTGTCGGGACGGCTGCCAAAAGCGCCGCGCTCTGTCGGCTCCTGCTTCATTCCGCAGCGCGTCAGTAAACACTGCGGGCGCGTGTGCCGCACAATGGTCGGACAGGGCATGGCCGGTGTAACGGCGGAACTCGTCCAGTATCGAAGCCAGTCGCTTGGAATCGTAATTCTCCTCGAAAACAATGGCGTGCATGTGCGTGGGCATGATGACGTAGGCGTTGATGCGCAAGCCCTTGTTTGCGTGCGAGAAGGCCAAGCCGTCGGTCACGATCTTGCAAGCGGCTTCAGACACGAAGACGGGCAACCACTGCACGACGCTGTACGTGACGAAGTAGACCGATGCGTCATTGGTTATGCGATACACTTCCATGATGCTAGCTTAGCGGAAGTTGGTGGTGTATGGAAGGGGGAGAGGAGGGGAGGGGAGAAGAGAAGAGGAGACCTTCGGTCGGAAGAGTGGTGCGGTCGGGAGACCACACCACAACAGCCGGGGAGTGTGGTGCGGTCAGGACACCACACCATAACAGCCGGGGAGAGTGGCACGGTCGGAGACCTTGCCACAACAGCCAAGCGGTGCCGCGCCACAACGGAGTTATCTTCCCCGCCGAAACTCCAGTACCACAACCTCGCCCGGCTGCAGGCACAGATATGCTCGCCTGCTCTTATCCACTTCAATCGCTCGCCCATTCTTAATGTCCACGACCGACCCAACCTTGCCACCGCCCATCCACTTTACGGTCACCGTGCGGTGTTGGGTGGGGTCCACGACGGGAGTGCTTCTTGGGGCTTTGGTCACGCCTGAATTGTTTACCAGCGTGACAAGCGCGCCTTCTTCCGTGAGGTTGACCAGCCATTCCACATCCCCTGTAACCTGAACTGGCAGCCGCTTCGAGAGTTCGTCTTGCAGGATGCCGCCCAGCTCGGCCACGGAATAGTCGGGACCGTAGACAATCACGCGGCCCTTGCCGCTGCTGATCACCTCACGGGCTGCCGATGAATCTCTCTCGGGTTTATATTCTGGAAAGTGGGGGAGATAGGCGCTGTTCAGAATCAGTGTGCCGCCTTGGTCGGCATAGGCGCGGAAGCGCGCACACTCCTCTGCTGAAGGCCGCACATCCCCCGACAGTATCAGGCAGGGATAACTGTTGAGCACGGCCTGCGGGGCGTTCTGCAAAAGCACATCCACGGTGTCGCCATAGGGCGTGTTCACCAGCGTGCCCGCTTCGTCCTTACCCATCACTTCCCACCCGCCCGGCCAGATCAGGTCCACCAGTTCCCACGTCATCGTGTCGCCCGCGTTGTAATCGAAATGCCAAAACGCCTTCCGCGCGCCAAAGCCCGGATACGCCCCATGGTGATAATCCAACACCAACCCAAACGGCGTCAGCGGAATGCCCACATTCGGGTGCGCCTTGGCAAAGGCGTTAAATCGTTTACACACTTCGCCATAGGGACTCAGCCCATACAGGCCATCGTCCTGTTGCGTTGCCGTAAAGGCCAGCGCCCCGCCCGCCTCTGCCGTAATCTGCCCCGCGCCGGACATATAACTTACAAAAAGCGACCGCTCGAACAGGCTCATCGAATGCCCGTAATCTGGGTGGCTGTATTCCCCCCAAATCTTGCCGCCCGTATGGTCGTTAATCCCCGGCCCGTGCCAAGCGGAAAAATCCATGAACCACGGGCGCGCATACTGTCGCGCCGCGCCCCGCGTCAGCGCAATGTGCCACTGGTAACTGTTGATGTTCTCGCCAATCTCGCTGCCCAATTGGTCAAAGCCAAACTCCGCAGCATAGTGGTGCCAAGGGAAATGCCCATTCATCGAGGCCCACGGGTGCGGCGCGCCACGAATATACTGCCGCTGCAAAAATTCCCGAATCACCGGCAGGCACTCGGCGCGGGTCCCGGGCGGCGTTGGATACCCAGCCTCAATCTTCAGCCCAGCCCCATCCACCTGCCCATCCAGGTGCGTGAAAGAATAGCCCCATTCCGTAGCCATCGTCTTCGACACCGCAGACTCATGCTCGCCCAAGCCATGCCCCGCAATCGATGCCTTCACCCGCTCATACTCGAGGTTTGGCCCAAGCGAAGAAAGCTGCACTTCGAACTGAAAACCCTGCGGGCGAATGGGGGGCGTTTGCCAGGTTGAAGCATCCGGCACATAGCGGAGTGGGGGCGTGTCATCCGCCGCCAAGGGCACACAAAATAAAGATGCGGCCAGCAGAAAAAATATAGAAGGTGGCAGCAAGCCAAACGATTTCACGGGTTCCTCCTACTTCGCGAGTCCCCCTAAAATAAAAGGAGGCGCACTTGCGTGCGCCGCCGATAAGGGCTCCCCCTTGCCTTGGATAACCGCAGCAAGTTTCCCACTAGCAGCAGTATAGGCGAATCCCGCGTTTTTGGCAATAGGGAATTTTCAGCCGGGCAGCTTAAATTTCCGCAGGCTGGGGGTGGGGCGAGAGTGCTGGGCGCTGTGTTGGAGTATTGAATCGCGCCAGCTTTGCTTGATTCAGGTTGGTTCGCCCGTTGAAATAATCGCAGGCGCGGTAGTAGCGCAGGTCTTCCCGCCAGAGACGGAAGAACTCGGGATCCGAGAACACGCGTGCCGCAAGCGCCCATGGGCGTTGGCGCAGCTCAAGCGCAGGGCCAATCAACTCGGAAGGATCGCGGAAGCATTCCCAATCGCACTGCGTGCAGTTCGCGGAAGGCTCCACCTTCTTCATGTCCATTTCCCAAAACTTACCGAAGTTGTCGTTGCCGCGATAGCCACAGGGATAGGTGTTGCCGTCCTGCGAATTGATGAAGAAGAAGTCGATGCCACCCCGGCATCCGTATCCCTCGCGCTTTGTGCCTGGCGCATACTGCCGCATCAGGCTGAGCAGGCTCGAGCGTGGCGAGAAGATGCGCACCTGATTGCGGTACTCGGGCACCGTTTCAAACAGCGCCTTGAACAGCATCAGCCGTTCGCCGGGAGTAAAGCGGATCACGCGGTCGAGCGACGTGGCGCCATACACGGCAGATAAGCCCTGCAACTGCTCGGGCGAGTCAATGCTCATGGGGTAGCACGTGTTGGCGATGGTGAATCCCATGTCGCGCACCAGCGCATAGAACCGTTGCAGCGACACGCGCATGGCGCGGTAGAACGCCTCGAGGTATAGATCCTCGTTGGGGAAGTTCTCGGGGTACACGTCCCACGTCACCCCGCCGCCCACGTTCCGGTTGACCCCCAAGTTGGCAGACGGATACAGCCCGCGCTCGTGGAAGTAGGGCAGCGCCCGTTCGATGCCGGGAATCAGGTTGGGAAACCCCCGCATCTTCGCATGTACTTCGGGGTCCACCGAGTCGATGCTGATCCAGAAATTACGAATCGGGGTCGAGGCGAGCGCATCGGCCACGCGCTGCACACGCGCTTCCCAGCCCGGCGCGTCGGGGTTCTTAAACAGGTAGCCGTTCGTGCCAGACCGGATGAACTCGATGCCCACGCTTGCCGCATGGCGGATGAGTGGAACCATCTCGTCCAGCATCAACAGCGGCTCGCCGCCTGTAAACGAAAGCGCGCTGATGCCGCGCTCGGCGGCGGCGTCAATCGCGCGGCGCATGTCGTCCACGCTAAGCGAGCGACGCTCGAAGTCGTTGTGTACCCGCATCTCGCACTGAGGGCAGCGCGCGTTACACTTGTCCGTCATTTGGATAATCAACTGTCCCGGCGCGCGCCCGCGCGCAATGCGGGCCAGATTTCTCATCGACAACACCTGCTGGTTCATGGCGACTCTCCTGCGTGTTGCGCACCCTTGTGCAGGTCAAATTTTACATACGCAGAATTAACAGGATATGAGTGTTTTGTGCAGACCGTGTAAATAAAAATGTACATTCAAGTCAATAATTAACCTTATGTTAGCAATGTGCTAACGGTTCGGGGATAGGCTTTCATGGTAGCCGGGCAAGGGAGAATGCCGCCATGAAGGTTGACCTGCACTGCCACTCGAAATATTCGGACCGCCCCAGCCTCTGGTTCATGCAGAAGCTTGGCTGTCCCGAGAGTTTCACGGAACCCCTCGCGCTGTACCATGTGCAGAAGCGCATGGGCATGGACGCGGTGACCATTACCGACCACAACGTGATCGACGGCTGCCTGGAAATCCTGCACTTGCCCAACACCTTCATGGGCTGCGAGTACACCACCTACTTTCCGCAAGACGGCTGCAAGGTTCACGTGCTGGTCTACGACTTTACCGAGGCGCAGCATGTCGAGCTTACCGAGCTGCGCAAGAACATCTTTGAGTTCACCCGCTACCTGCGCCAACACCGCCTGCCGCATTCCTGCGCCCACCCTTTGTTTGGTCCCAACGAACGCCTGACCGTGGACCACGTCGAGCAACTTGCGCTGCTCTACAAGCACTGGGAAATCAATGGTGACCAGTCCCCCGTGATGAACGCCGCCATCGAACAGATTGTCTACCAGATGACCCCGCTTCAATTGGAGAAGCTGGAGAACAAGCACGGCTTCGCTGCCGAGTATCCAGAGCCGTGGAAGAAAATCCTAACCGCAGGCACCGATTGCCACAGTGCCCTGCACTTGGGGCAGACCTATACCGAAGCTACAACCGCCACCACGCTCGATGCTTTTTGGCGGGACTACGGCGGCGGTCGCCTGCGCTACCACTTTGCGCCTGCCAGCCCGAAGTCATTCGCTCGCAACGTCTATGGCATCGCCTTCCAGTTCTACCAGAACAAACTCGGGCTGGACCGCCATGTGAACAAAGATCTGCTGCTGCGCTTCCTCAATCGCTGCCTGCAGGCACGCCCCCAGCAAGACGACTCCTGGGTCGAGCGCATTTACTTCCTGCTGGCCAAGCGACGCCGTGCGAAGGACCTTGGGCCGGGCCGCAATACACTGAACCAGATTGCGCGCATCGAGGCCGAACGCCTGATACGCGAAGACCCGCGCCTGATGGCCATCGTGCAAGAAGGCTCTGGGCCCGACGCCAACATGGACGAGTTGTGGTTCGACTTCGTCAACGAAATGGCGAACAAGATGATGCTGCATTTCGGCGCGCAGGTAGTAGACCGCGTGATGACCGGACGCTTCTTCGACCTCTTCAGCCAGCTCGGCAACGGCGCGGCGCTGTATATGCTCATCGCCCCCTACCTCGCCAGCTTCTCGCACTACCAGTTCGAGCGCCAGTTTACGCAGGAAGTGCTCGACCGGTTTATGGACGGCAACGTGCCTGATCTCTTGCAACACCCGCGCCGGGTTGCCCACTTTACGGATACGCTGTCCGAAGTAAACGGCGTGGCCCGCACCCTGCAACAGCAGGCGGCCATCGCGCTGGAACTCCAGAAAGAATACAAGGTCATCACCTGCGGCCCCGCGCCCGAAGGCGCGACAGCCAACGTCGTGGCCTTCCCCAGCGTGGGCACCTTTCAGGTGCCGGAATATCCCGAGCTCAACCTGCTCGCGCCACCCCTGCTGGAAATGCTCGACTATTGCTACACGCAGGGCTTCACCCACATCCACATCGCCACGCCCGGCCCGGTTGGGTTGGCCGCCTTGGCCATCGCCCGCATCCTGCGGCTGCCCGTCTCCGGCACCTACCACACCGCCTTCCCCGAATACGCCAAGGCCCTCACCGACGATGCCTACGTCGAGGACATCGCCTGGAAATACATGGTCTGGTTCTACGATCAGCTCGATGCCGTATACGTCCCGTCTCTCGCCACGGGTCGCCAGTTGATCGAGCGTGGAATCAAGGAAGAAAAGATACGCGTCTACCCGCGCGGCATCGACACCGATCGCTTCCACCCCGCCAAGCGAAACGGTTTCTACGACAAGTATGCCCTTGCCGGGGATGCGGTAAAGCTGCTCTACGTGGGGCGCGTGTCTAAGGAAAAGAACCTGCCCGTGCTAGAGGCCGCCTTCCGCGCGTTGCACGCGCGCTGCCCCGAGGCGCACCTCGTCATCGTGGGTGATGGTCCCTACCGCGAAAGCATGCAGCAGAATTTGGCTGGGCTTCCAGTCACCTTTACTGGATACCTCGAAGGCGACGCCCTCGCCGGGGTCTTTGCATCAAGCGATATCTTCGTGTTTCCCAGTGCCACCGACACCTTCGGCAACGTGGTGCTCGAAGCGCAGGCCAGTGGCCTGCCGGTCATCGTCACGGACGAAGGCGGCCCGCAGGAAAACCTGCTGCAAGACACGACGGGTTTCATCGTACCCGCGAACGACAGTGCTGCCTTGGCCGAAGCCATGCAGCGACTCGTGCAAGACCCTGCGCGTCGCGCTGCCATGGCACTCACCGCGCGCGGCTACATGGCCGACCGGGGATTCAAGGAAGCATTCGCCCGCCTCTACGCCATGTACACCGCCGAGCACGAAACGCCCGCCGCCGCAAAGACCGTCGCCTTCCTGCAGAAGCTCGCCCCGCAGCAGTTGGCCTCATGAACAGGCCCCGTTAATTCTCCCCGCCGCCCAGCGCAATGTCGCGGCGGGCAGTGGAAATCGAGACGGTGAACCCGGCCACCACGTCGAGCAGGCTCATCAGCGTGAGCAGCAGGAACATCGGCGTGCCTGCGGCAGGAACCACCAGCAGTTCGATCAGGAAGATCACGAACACCACCATCGAAAGCATGTGGTCCACAATGGTCGAGCGTCCGTGCCGGGTGGCCTTCAGCATTTCTCCAAAGAACAACAGCATGCCAAAGCCCAGCATGAAGTCGCTGAGGTGCAAGTTCATCCCCTCGGGCCGCACCACCAGCGGCATGTGCGCCAGCACGGGATTGCTCTCCGTGATACCGGTAAACATGAGCACGTTGTAGATGACAAGCAGGATGCCGAAGAGCGGGAAGTAGTATAGGTAGCGCATGGTCGTAGTCCTTGGTTGGGTGGCGACGCGGTCAGTCTAGCATGGCGGCAGGCAGGGGACAATCCTTCAGCGGGGGTTACATGCGTTCCGCGAATGGCATCGCTATAATGCCGCCTTTATTGACCAAGCCGGGGCGGAGCCATGAGCGTCTGGAAGCAAATATTTCCCAAGGGGGAAGCCAACCCACCCACCAGCATGAAGGGCTGCGCGGTGGCCTATGGCCTCTTACTGATCATCGCCATTGCGCTGCTCTATGTGCTCGGCGCGGTGCCGCGCATTCCCGGCAGTAGCCAGGCAGACACGCCCCCTCCAATTGCCGATCAACCAGAGGATATTTCCGAAAGTGTTGAATAACCTGCGCCGTAACATGTGCCTGTTTTTTGTGGCCTGCGTGCTGGCGGCAACCGCCCACGCGGAGGAATGCCCCGTGCCCACTGGCTTTGTGAACAAGACCACCACCATAAACGGCGTCACCCGGAAGCACGTGGCCTATGTGCCGCACGACTACGACGCCAGCAAGCCCTGGCCCCTCATCGTGTTCCTGCACGGAGCAGGCGAACGCGGCGATGATGGCCTGTTGCAGACCGAAGTGGGCCTGCCCGAGGCCATTCGTCGCAACCCCTCCCGCTTCCCCGCCATTGCCGTTTTCCCGCAATGCCCGGCAGATAAATTCTGGGACAGTATCCTGCCGGAGTTGGATGCGATCATTGCCCAAGCCGAAAGCGAGTACACCATCGATGCCAAGCGCATCTACCTCACCGGGCTTTCCATGGGTGGCTACGGCTGCTGGACCTGGGGCGCAGACCACGTGGACAAGTTCGCCGCCATCCTGCCCATCTGCGGCGGCGGCGTGCCCGAAGACATGAACCGAATCACCGCCACGCCCATCGACGTGGCCAAGTTCAAGCCCCTCAAGGAACGCGTGGCCGCCCTCGCCACCGTCCCCGTCTGGGCCTTCCACGGCAAGAAAGACGATGTCGTCCCCTCCTTCCGCACCAAGCAGATGTTTCGCATGATTCAACGCGCCAACGGCAACGTGCAATACAAAGAGTACGAAGAAGAGGGGCACGATGTGTGGAACGCCGTCTATGGCGACGAGAAGATCATCCAGTGGATGTTTGAACAGCGGAAGCCTTAGGCATTTTTTCGTCATTCCTGCGAAGGCAGGAATCCAGTTCCGCTGTCGCTTGCGGGCGTTCTTCGCCCGCGCGACAAAAGCAGCATGGCTACGTCTTTGGTTGTTTTTCCTCAGCCCTTATCCGCAGCCTGCGCCACGCGCTCCGCCCACTCCTTGGCAAGTTGCGGGCGCTGCTTCCACCGGCGATGAAACCACAGCCACTGTCCCGGAAACAGGCGCACGCGCTTTTCCGCCTCGTCCTGAAACATTTGCGTGTTGCGTTGCAGATCGTCCAGCGCATTGCCCGTGTCCACAAGGGTAAGCGCCGGGCTGATGTTGCAGATATAGCTGCCATCGGGCTGCCGATACATCGATACGAAATGCACCGGCACCTTGGCCTTGGCCGCTATCATGGCCGGGCCGATCGTAGACCAGCATTCCCGCCCCAAGAATGTGGTCGGCACACCCCGCTCGCGCGGGCACTGGTCCACCATGATGCCCACTTGCCAGCCATCCGCCAGCGCCTCATAAAGCCGCTTGGCCGCGCCTACCTTCGGAATCGTCTTAAATCCGATCGCTTCGCGTTCCCGCTCCACCAGCGCATCCATCGGCGGATAATTCAGGGGCCGTGCCACAATCAGGAACTTTGGTATCCCCCGCGAGCACGCGCCCGCAAGCCACTCCCAGTTCCCCTGGTGCGCGCTGATCATAATGCCGCCCCGCGACTGGTCCACATGCTCGATGCCCTCGATAAGCAACCCCGGAAATCCGTGTTCCCTCAGGCGTGGACCATGCGCAAACTCCGCCGCTACAATCGAAATATTGTCCATCGCATCGCGCAGGATCTGTTGCTTCGCTTCATTGGAAAGGGTGTCGCCATAGACTGCATCCAGCTGCTCGCGTCCCACGCGGTGCAGCCGTGGAAGCAAGGCCAACGCCACCCGCCCCAAGGCAATTACCAGCTTGCGTGCAAAGGCCAATGGCAAAGCGCCAAGCAGCCCAAGGAAGAAGCGGGTGAGCCCATAGAGGACGACGTCCTGCGCCACATTGCGTGCCGGCGCCATGGCGCTCAGGCCTCGAGCGTCAGCGTCTGCCCCACCGTGGGGGCGTAGGCATTGCACGGGTGCGACACGTTGTCCTTCATCCACTGGATGGCCTCGGGATCGCCATGCACAAACACCACGTTCTTCGGCTTGATACGCTCAATGACCCGCTGCAATTCCTTGCGCGGCGCGTGTGCGCTGAACTGGAAACGCTTCACGTTCTCCAGCTTGCGCTCCACCGGCGGGCGGCCCAGGCCAAAGCGCAGCTTCTCGCCCAGCTCCGAATGCAGCAGCTTGTAGCCCAGCGTCTCGTGGTCCAGGTAGCCCACGAAGAAAATGCCATGGTGGTTCGACTTCACCAGCTCTTCCGCAATCAGCGCGCTCGGGGTATTCTCCAGCATCATGCCCGAAGTGGCCACGATGATCGCCGGTTCAGCCACAAGGCTATGCAGCACTTCCGGGCTCCACACGTTGCCAATCCGCTTGAACTGCCCCAGGTCGCGCAGCTCGGCGGCCGGGTGCAGATACTCCGGGAAGCGATCGTATATCTCATAAATGGCGCGCCCCAGGCCAGAAGCATAAATAGGCACCGGGGGAATGGCACCTTCTTCCTGCTTGCGCGCAAGGATGTTCACAATCTCCTGCGTGCGCCCCAAGGCAAAGCTGGGAACCAGCGCAACCCCGCCTCCGCGCAGCACGCCCGCCACCCCCGCAGTCAGCTTCTCAATTTCATCCGCGTACACGCGCGCATGGGTATCGTCCGTTGCGCCATGGGTCGATTCGATGATCAGCGTGTCCACCTGCTCTTCGCTATCCAGCGGGCGATACCGCTGCATCAGCTCCTGGTCTGATTCGCAGATGTCCGCCGTGTAAAACAACGTATGCCCCGGCATCTTCAGCAGCACGCTCGCGCTGCCCAGCACATGGCCCGCATGGACAAACGTACACTCAAAGGCCTCGCGCCCCGGCAGTGTAAACGGCGTATCCAGCTCCACCCCCTTCATCAGGCGCAAGGCATAGCTCACGTCGTCATGCTCGTAAAGGGGATATTCCTCAATGCCCCGCTCGCGCTTTATCGTGTTCATCACCGACACGCTATTGTGCAGCATCCGGTCAATAAGCTGCACGGTGGGAATGGTGGCGAAAGAGCGCACACCCGGGAACTGGCGCAGCAGATAGGGCAGCGAGCCGCAATGGTCCACATGGGCATGGGTAATGATTGCCGCATCGGGCGCGCGCGTTAGCAGGGAAAACTCGGGTAGGGACGCGTTGCCCTCTTTTTTCGGGTGGGTGCCCGCATCCAACAGCACGCTCTGCCCATCGCAAGCCACTTCAAAGCAGCTCGCGCCTACTTCACCCGCGCCGCCCAAGACGCAAAAACTGATGGAATTTCCCTTGCTCATAAGTGTTTGGATTCTAACGATGCAGGCTGGCGGAAGTCAACACAGGTTAACTTAAGTGCCGTACAGGTAAGGATATACGGGGCTGCTGCACCCAGAGCTCGCCACGCGCTGCGCGCCTGCCATTGCATTCCCCCCGCAAGCCCCTTAGAATCGGGGCTGTGCGCCGGTGTTCCAACATTGCTCCCGGCGCGGGGACTTGGGGAAGCCGCATAACATGCAATTGCTGGTACTGGGTTGCCACCGTTCCGGCACCTCCGCCGTCACGCGCCTGCTCAACATGATGGGCGCATCGGTCGGCGCGCCCGAAAGCATGAAGGCCGCCAACAAGGAGAACTCGAAAGGGTTCTGGGAGAACGACGAGGTCGTCGATATCAACAAGCTGCTGCTGCAACAGGCAGGCGCGCGTTGGGACCGGCTCTCTACCTATACCCCCGAAGTGGCCGCCGCCGCATTCGCCAAGGCCGCACCCACGCTGGGAAAAGAACTCGAACGCCTCCTGCTGCGCTTCGACGTGCAGCGTCCTTGGGTCACCAAGGACCCCCGCCTCTGCCTCACCCTTCCCTTCTGGCTGCCCTACATGGAAGCCCCCGTCGCCATCCTCGTGAACCGGCATCCCGTCGAGGTGGCCCGCTCCATGCATCGCCGCAACCCGCTGCTCACCATCGAGACCGGCATAGCCCTTTGGGAAAAGCACACCCTCGCCGCGCTGGCCGACTCCCTTGCCATACCCCGCATCAGCGTCACGCATGAAGACGTCATGCGCGATCCCGCCGATGTCGTTTACCGCCTGCTGTCCGGGCTGGAAGCACGCGGCGTAACCGGGCTGCGCCTGCCTTCCCCTTCCGAGGTGCAAGCCTTCATCGATCCCAAGCTGCACCGCGAACACCGTAACCCCGAAGACTCACAATCCCTGCTCAATCCCGAACAGCGCCGCCTGCTCGATGCCATGGAAAGCGGCGAAGCCCTTGGCTGGGCCAGCATTCCCCCACTCTCCAGCGAGGCACAGGCCGCGCTCGAAGCCTACGATGCCAATGCCAACTCCGAGCCCGAGCGCCTGCTGGCCTACAACCGCTGGAACCTCAGCCGCCTGATAGACACGCGCACCGAACTGCTGGAAACCACCAAGCGGCTGGCCAAACTGGAGAAGGAATCAGCGCACCCGCAGGAGGAAATTCAAGCGGCGCGTGAAAAGCTCACGGACAACAAGCGGGAAGTGGAACGCTTGGGAAAACAGCTTGCAAAAGAAATCGCCGCGCGCGATGAACTCCGCGCAAAATACGCCGAGCGCTGCGCCATCGAGGCAGGCTACCGCGAAGAGGCCAAGTCCCTGCGCCATGCGTTGCAGTTGGTCTACAAAGATTTGCAGGCGCTCAACGGTTCCCGTTGGACCAGCATCGGCAGTCGCATCAAGCTGCTCAAGGCAGCCCTGCGCACGGGGCCATTGACCATACAACTTCCCGCCGACCATGCCCGCACGATTTACCATGAGACCACTGAGCAGAGCGACCGGCACATGCGCGAGCTAAAGGCCCGTGCGCAACGAGCGGGCGGCAAGGCTGCTACGCCTTCTGGCACAAAGCCCAACCGCCACGCCTACCAGGAAGACATCGCCAAACTGCGCGCGCTCTTCGATCGCATGGCATGGTGCGAAGCCGCCTTCGACACCCAGTGGTGGTGGCGCATGGGCATTACCCTGCGCCAAACCGTCGGCGTTGTCGGCGTGAAGCGTGACGTGATCGCCCTCTCCAAAAGCGCGACCGACCTGCGACACAATGCCGACGCCGCCTTTAAGCACGCCGATGGCCGCGCCCGCCGCAGCCAGTCCACCGCGCAAGAACTGGATCGCGATCTCAAGGCGTTGCAAGACCTCATCGAGCAAATGTACGCCATCATCCAGCGCCGCGCGGGCGGGCGCTGGTGGCGCAACGGCATTCGCGTGCGCAAAGCCGCGGGCGCGCTAGGGCTCATGAAGCCAGACTTCCGCCTGCCCACCACCGATGCTGCGCTCGCCATGCAGGAATACGCCGCCTTCCGCGAAGCGCAAAAGAAATCCCCCCGCAGGTATCTGCTCGAAGAAACCAAAGCCGCCGCCACCGTGCGGCGCGCCTTGCCTACACCCGTGGCCGCCGCCCCGCTCGCGGCTCTCCCGGAAAATGCGCTCTACTTCGAACAAGTCGCCGCACTGCGAAACCAGAACAACGATGGCCTTGCCGAACTCATTGACACGAGCGAGGCGACCGTATCCGAGTATCGCACCGCCTACGCCTGCTCCGCGCTGCCCCCGCTGGTCAGCATCATCATGCCCGCGTACAACCGTGCCGACCTGATTGGCCAGGCCCTGCGCAGCGTGCGCGAACAAACCTGGCAGCACTGGGAATTGTTGGTCTGCGACGATGGCAGCACCGACAGTACCGTTGCCGTCGCTAGCGCACTGGACGATCCCCGTATACACGTGCTCGAACTGGAACACGGCGGCGCGGCCAAGGCGCGCAATGCCGGGCTGGCCGTTGCCCAAGGCGAGTACATCGCCTACCTCGATTCCGACAACCTCTGGCACCCCGCCTATCTCGAGGTGATGATCGGGATGCTGCTACGCCACGCGGGACACTATGCCGCCTTCGCCAAATACCTCGACGTGGTGGTGGATGGCAACGCCCTCAAGCTCAAGCGCCATACCGATGCGGACTTCTCCTACGAGCAATTGCAGGAACGCAACTTTGTGGACCTCAACAGCTTCGTCCACCGCGCCTCGCTCTACCGGGAATTCGGCGGCTTCACCGACGCTCTCCCCCGTATGCAGGACTGGGAC
>JBIKMR010000257.1:0-6178 GCA_044359155.1 Candidatus Hydrogenedentales bacterium
CCCCGAGTCCAGATAAACGTCTACCTCGACGGTCGGGTTGCCGCGAGAATCCAATATTTCACGTGCCTGTACGGCGGTAATGCGAGTCATTGCAGGGTCTACTCCTATGGAATGCTTCGCCCCGGAAGCGGGGCGTCGGGTGAATCAGCGATGCCGGAACCCCGGCATATCTTCGCACAGGCGGTAGCATACCCCAGTGCGCCGCAAGGGGCAAATGAGAAGAGGCTGCGGGCATAAAGAATGGCGGGGTCAGAGACCCCGCCATAACATGCTTGATAATGTGAAAGAGCCAAGGCCTACAGGAACACGCGGACGCGGCTGCGCTTGCGGAGTTCGCTCATCCAGTTGCGGTATTTGTCCATGGCGAATTCTTCGCGCAGCTTGGGCTCGATAAAGGAGCGGGCCTGTTCGTAGGTCTGCTCGCCTGCGTCTTGCCGTGCCTCGACGCGCAGTATCTGGAAGCCGAAGTCGGTTTCGATAACGGGGGTTACTTGTCCTTGCGACAGGGCCATCACTGCTTCTTCGAGCACGGGCACCAAATCGCCGGGGCCCACCCAGCCGACCATGCCGCCGTCTTCAGACTCGGGCCCTTCGGAATGTTCCTTGGCCAGCGCGGCGAAATCGCCACCACCTTCCACCTGCTCGCGCAGGCGCTCCAGCTCACCGCGCACCTCGGCGCGCTTGGTGGCGTCGCTGCCTGCACCGAGGAAGATGCGGCGCACCTGCACCTGCGCGCCGCTGCCGAAATCGTTGCGGTGGGCTTCGTAATACTCGCGCGCTTGCGCGTCAGAGATGACAGCCTGCGTCTCGAACTGGCGGCGCTTCTGAATGCCAAAGGCCATGGCGATCGTCTGCTTGCGCACGCGGTCGCGGAAGTCGCTCATGGTTTCGCCTGCCTTTTCGAGCACGGCAAGGAACTCGTCGGCGGAGGCGTACTGCGACTGGATGCGCTGGATGCGCTCTTCGAGCACGTCGTCCTCGAGCTGCGCTCCCGCCAGAATTGCCTCGCGGTAGAGGATGCGCTGCTCGATGGAGCGGTCCAGCACTTCCTGCAGGGCGGCGTCGAGCTGGCCTTGGGCTTCCTCTTGCGAGGCCGCGTTCACGCGCAGGTCTTCCGCCATCGGGGCGAGCTCGTTCTGCAGGTCGCTGCGAAGAATCACCTCGGTGTCCACCGTCGCCACGATCTCATCGACCACCTCAGCCGAAGCCAGGCTGCACGAAAACAGCAATGCCCCAGCGCAAATCAAACGCACCATGGGTAGATCCTCTCCTAGTCATAGTTCTCGCGATGGTAACATATAAACTGCGAATCCGGCAAAGGCTCCGCCCGAAAGGTGCTACTCCTGCGCAGGCGTAGCGGCGGGGAGGAGCGACAGGGAATTGTCGCCGGGGGTGAAGGCGGCTGGGTCCAGCGCCACGTCCCACTCGAAGTCCTTCTGGGTAATCACGGCGGTCAAAACCGCGTCTGATTCGTAGAGTTCCAGCTTCAACAGCGCGCCGGTTTCCTTGGCAACATAGGCCCGCAGGCGCGCCACGGCTGCCGGGGCGGCGTCAGACTTCTTCGCCCGGCCTTCAATCACGAAGGCGTCCACCCCGTCCAGCTGGGAATCTGTCCCAAGGCGCAGGTCGGCGTCTTTCTTCAGCGCATCCACCAGCAACGCGCCGCCCGGTGGCACCGCACCTTGATACACGCCCGGCTCCGCCTTGCGCGATTCCCGCCGACCCAGGCTGTCGTTGGTCAACTGAATCGACTCGCCATCAAACAACGCCTCCACCTGCATGGTGGCGTTCATGGGTTCTGAAAAATTGATGCGCACGATGCTCTTGTACTTCTCACCATCGTCGCCGCGCAGCGCCTGCACCTTGCCCTCGCCGCGCATTCCAATGCGGACCACGCCCGTGGGCGGCCCGGCTTCCACGGTAAGCGCGGCGCTCATGCTGCCGTGCTTTTCCCACGCTTCCGTAATCTGCGCGGTAGCCGCGTCGATGTCATCGGCAAAGGCAGGCACACCCAACGTCAGGGCGCACACAAGGGCAATGGTGAAAAGGCGAGGCATGACAAATAAATCCTTTCCCAAAAAGTGGGGGAGCCTTACTCTAGGTCAGCACCGGGGGGAATGTAAACCCCTACGCCGCTGCCTTGCCGCCCGTGTCTGCAATGTAGCGGTCGATAACTTTCTCCAGCACGTCGAGCGGCAGCGCTCCGTTGGCGAGCACGTGGTTGTGGAAAGTCTTGAGGTCAAAGCGATCTCCCAGCGCCTGCTGGGCGCGGGCACGCAGTTCGAGAATCTTTAACATGCCCACCTTGTACGCGCAGGCCTGGCCGGGGTTTACGATGTACCGCTCAATCTCCGTGGTCACCTCGTCCACCGGCATCCCCGTGTTGGCGGTCATGTAGTCAATGGCCTCCTGCCGGGTCCAGCGTTTGTAGTGAATGCCCGTGTCAACCACCAAGCGCACCGCGCGAAACAGCTCCGCCTGCAATCGCCCAAGGTTGTCGTAGGGGTCTTTCTGGAATCCTTGCTCCCAAGCAAGCTGTTCGGCATACAGCGCCCAGCCTTCGGTATACGCCGTGAACAGGGGCATCTTGCGGAAGGTGGGGCCCTTGATTTCCTGCTGTATCGCAATCTGGAAATGGTGGCCGGGGATGGCCTCGTGGTAGGCCAGCGTGCGCATTCCGAATTTCGCCAGCGAGGTCATGTCGCGCAGGTTGGCGTAGAAGGTGCCGGGGCGCGAGCCGTCCAGCGCGGGCATCTGGTAATACGCGCCGGGCGCGCCGTCTTGCCGGAACTCAGGTATCCGCTCCACCGCCACGCTCGCGGCGGGCCGCAGGTCAAACACCGCGTTCATGCCTGCATCCACTTCCTCAATGATGCTGCGGTACCCGGCAAGGCATTCCTCGCGCCCCGCGTCGTCATCGGTAAACAGGAAGCGTGGATCCCGCGACAGTGCATCCATGCGCTCGCCCACGCTGCCGTCGGCGATTCCCTCGCCCTTGAGTATGGCGTCCATCTCCCCTTGGATGCGGGCGGTTTCTGCCAGCCCCAGCGTGTGTACTTCCTCGGGAGTCAGGCTGGTGGTCGTCTGGCTGCGCAGGGCGTAGGCGTAAAACGCGTCGCCATTCGGCAGCCGCCACACGCCATCGTCAGTGGTGGCGACGGCCAGCTGCGTCTCCATGAACGCTATGAGTTCCGCATACGCTGGGTAGACGGCATCCTTCAGCGCGGCGGCGCAGGCTTCCAGCAGGCGCGGCTTGTCTTCGCCTATCATGCTGATGGCGTCCAGCTTCTCGGAGAAGGTTATGTACATCGGGTTTTGCTCGGGGGGCGTGCTGGTCAGCCCACCCATTTCCGAAAGCACCCGCTCGATGACGAACTTCGGCGGCACAATCCCTGCGTCTTGCCGCAGCTTCAGGCCTGCGATCACCTGCTGAAACTTCACGGGGAATTTCTTCAGCCGGGTAATATAGTTCTCGCCATCCGCCACGCTGTTCACCTGGTGAATGTTAATCATGAAATCGGGCAAGTCATTCTGCACCCCGAACAACTGGTTGATCGGGTAGTTGTGCCGGAGGAAAGGTTCGCCCGCCACGCTCTCGGCGAGGAAGTAGTCGAGAATGTCATACGACATCTGCTGCTCTGGCGAAAGCCCGTCGTAGTCGTAGGCCCGCAGCGTGGCAAGGTCGCGCTTGCCCTTGGCCAGCATCTCTTCGTCGCGGCTGGGCGATACGTCCGTCAGGTCGTCGCTGTGGAAGTTCAGGCCGAGCGGCTCGAAGATGCGCAGGTTACTGAGCAGCTCGGGGTCTTTCAGCACCACTTCCAGGAACACGCGCTCGTAGAAGATGTCGATGCTGAATGGCTTGAACCAAACCACGTTCGCCACGGCAGCGCCTGCCACCACCAGCGCCAACACCGCCACTATGCCCAGCCCCTTGAGTACCCGCTTCATGGCCGTTCCTTCTGCCCGGTTCTAGTCGAGATATACGTTGCCGTCGATGGCTTCAAGCCGCACGGCGTGCGCGCCTTGTTGCAGGCGGCCATTAAACTCGCGGCGCTCCCCGTTGATCACGCCTTGCAGGGAATGCACGCTGTGCACTTCGCCCCGCGTGGTGGCCACGGTGAGCGACGCGTCTGCGGTGGGGGCGACCAGCATTCGCACGCTGGCGCTCTCCGCGCGTACGTCGTACGCCCCGCCCACGCCGTTGATTGCAATGATGCGCACATCGCCGCCGCTGTTGCGCACGGTCACGTTCTGCGCCGCGCCGTCCACAATCGTTTTTCCCTCGCGGCATTGCAGGTCCAGCGGCCCCGCCGCCTGGCTCACCACGCAATCGCCAAATAAGGCCGACGCCACCACCTCGCCACCGGGACGTTCGACGACCACTTCGCCGCTCTGGTTGGAAAGTTCCAGCCTGCCGGTACAGTCCGCCGCCCGAATGCTGCCCAAGGTCTGGGTCACGGTAATCGCTCCGGCCAGCTTGTCAAACCGCGTCTGGCCGTCTGCCGCCACTACCTGGATCGGCGTGCCTGCCGGGGCCTGAATCAACAGGTTCACCTGGTGCGCCGCCGCGCCCATCTGAGTCAGGTCTGCCGTGGCCAGCGTGGTGATGGAGCAACGCTCCGCCGAGTAGTCGGTCTGCACCTCCAGCGCGTTGAGCGCGGCGGGCGCGTCCAGCGGGCGTTCCGTCCACACCACGCGCGTGGCGGACACGGTGACCCCAGCCACTTCTGCGGCCTCGATGCGAATGTCCCCGCGTATCGCCTGCACCTGCAACACCGCGCCGGGCGGGCAAGGCAGCGACCGGGTGACCACGTCGTTGAATGGTTTTGCGCCAGCAAGGTCTGGCGTGGGGGCTTCGCCCGCCACCGCTTCCTGCTCGATCACAATGTCACCGAAGGTCGCCAGCAGGCTGATGCGCTGGGCGGGCGATTCCGCTGGCAGCCGCCCCAGAATGCTGCGCCCCTGTGTGGTGCGAGTGAGGGCCAGCGCGCTGTTCAGGTTGCCATAGCGCACCGTGGCGGTCAGGTCTGGCTTAAGCCCCGGGGGCAGCACAAGCCGAATCGAGCCGCTTTCGCTGGCTACCTCGGCGTTCATGTCGGGCGCGATGGCGTCTAGCGTGATGTTGCTGCGAAATCCATTTACTCGCAGCGCACCACGCACGGCGGCGAAGGTGGCCTGACCACCGTTCAGTTCAAACATGCCGCCCGCCGCTAGCCCGCGCGCCTCGACGGGAAAGTCCCCGTGCGACCTCACCGTGACGGGGCCGCCAATGTCTTGCAGTTGTATGCCACCGTACTGCGCCTCGACCGCCACCAGCCCGCCTGCACCGCGCACGTAAGTGTCGCCAAAGAAATTGTCCAACACCAGGTTCGCCGCTTGCGGCACGGTCACCGTGTAGTCCACCCGCGTGGAAACCAGCCCCTTGTCGCGGCTCACCTCGGGCAGCACGGTGTGCGCCTCGATTACTTCCTTCGATGCATCCACCTGTATGGCAACGGCCTTGGCCACTTCTGCCGCTGTCTCTGCGCGGTCGGCCCCCACTGTAATCACAGCCTCAATTTGCACCACGGCATCGGTCCAGGTTTCGATGCGCACATCGCCGAACTGGTTGGAAAGCGACACCACGGGCGACGCATCCACGGGGTAGCGCTCGGAGAAGGTGACCGATTCAGAATGCTCAGCCTTGGGCTCGGTCGTGGAATCCAACCCCGGCCCCAGCAGGTCGTCCGCTTTTTGGCCCACATACTCAACACCCCGCCCAATGCCGCGCAGGCCAGAGCGTATGCGGTCGATCAGGGAGTCTTGCGCGAATACCTGCACACAGGGCAGCGCGACCATTGCGGCAGCGGCCAACAGGGCAAGGGCGCGATAAGCGTGGGCGGTGATGTCTACATCTCCCGCTTTTTGCTAAGTGTCGAGCGGATGTCGCCCAGGCTGGAAGTGGCCGAAGAGCCGCCGCGCATGGTCCCGCCTGATGGGCTTTGCCGAAGCACGGTGCTGATGTCCTGCGCCACCCGTTGATTGCGGCGGGCAATCTCTGCGCTCCGCTCCGCAGTCTCCATTTCCAACGCCTTCATCGCTTCGTCGTCCAGCTCCATCACCCTGCCCGACTTGACAATCCGGTTGATACATTCCTGAGTGACGCCCGTCGCCGCCATCACCTCGGAGGGCTTGGCGT
>JBIKMR010000258.1:0-6148 GCA_044359155.1 Candidatus Hydrogenedentales bacterium
GCGACAGGCGGAGGTCGAGATAATCCCCCTCGCCGCGCACGAGGGACTGGCCGTGGTGCCTTACAATGCCATGGGCGCGGGCTTGCTCACGGGTAAATACCTCGCAGGTGGCGCGGGCAGGCTGACCGAGTCCGACATGTATCGCCAGCGTTACGATAGCGCAGTCTATGTCGAGATAGCAGAGCGCTTCGTAGCGTATGCACAAGCCCACGGCCACAGCCCGGCGGCCCTGGCCACGGCATGGGTGATGGCGCACCCGCTGGTTGCATCCACATTGGTGGGGGCGCGCACGGTGCAACAGTTGGAACAGACCTTGACCTGCCTCGATATCGGCCTTACGCTGGAACAGCGCGCGGAGATCACGGAATTGTCGGTGGACCCGCCGCTGGCCACCGACCGCGAGCCGATGGCGGCCATGCGAACGAGGGGATGGTAACGTAAAATGGGTGATTTCCGGCAGACGGTTAAAGACTTGATCACCAACGTCGAGACGGTAATTCTCGACAAGCCTCAAGTGGTGCGCGGCGCGCTGGCGGCGTATCTGGCGGGCGGGCATGTGTTGCTCGAAGACGTGCCGGGCGTGGCGAAGACCATGCTGGTGCGCGCGCTGGCCATATCCACCGGCTGCACTTTCCAGCGCGTGCAATGCACGCCCGACCTGCTACCCACCGACGTGACCGGCGTGTCCATCTATAACCAGAAGACCCAGGAGTTCGAGTTCCGCAAGGGCCCTATCTTCTCGCAGATTCTGGTGGCGGACGAAATCAACCGCGCCACGCCCCGCGCCCAATCGGCCCTGCTCGAAGCCATGGCGGAAGGGCAGGTCTCGTCCGATGGAACCACCTACACCTTGGAGAAGCCCTTCGCCGTCTTCGCCACGCAGAATCCCGTGGAGCATGAAGGCACCTTTCCCCTGCCCGAGGCCCAGCTCGACCGCTTCATGATGCGCTTGTCCGTGGGCTATCCCAGCATCGTGGCGGAGATGAAGCTCCTCGAACGCACACGGCTCAAGCACCCGATCGACGACATCCAGCCGGTGACCGATCCGCAGACCATCCAGCGGATGCAGCGTTCCGTGCGCGAAATCTATGTCGACGATAAAGTGCGCGACTACCTGCTGCGGCTGGTACACCGCACGCGCGACTCTACGCACCTGAGTCTCGGCGGCAGCCCGCGCGCGGGCATGATGTTGTTCCGCGCGGCACAGGCCCTCGCCGCAGTGCAGGGGCGCGGCTACGTCATCCCCGACGACATCAAGATGCTCGCCCCCCCGGTGCTCGAACACCGCCTTATCCTCAATCCCGAAAGCCGCCTGCGCCGGGTGACCACCCAGCAGGTGCTCCGCGATATCCTGACCGAAGTGGCTGTGCCTGCGGCGGGAGACTGGCGACCCAAGTAAACTCTTTACAAGGGGCACGCCAACCCGCGTGCGCAACTCTTTGGCGTATAATGGGTATGAAGCCCTTTGCCTGTACTCTTTCGTTGAGTTTCTCACTTCGATGGATTACCATGCAGGGTATCGAGTTTCTTCCACCGGAGAGAAGGCACACACCGTCCCGCCATGTTATCCATTGCTAACATCTTCAAGATCCTCCGCCGCGACAACGAACTGGGCGTAAACGCCCGGGACGATGACGGCGAGACCATCTTTGAAGAAGGCGCACAATTTGAGCTGACGCACGTGGGCAACTACGAAATCGTGGCGCCCATTGGTTCCGGCGGCATGGGCACGGTGTACAAGGCCATCGACCGTTCACGCGACCAGACCATTGCAGTGAAGGTGCTCGACCGCCGTTACGACCTGGACAAGAAAAGCCGCAGCCGCGACTATCTTGGGCGCGAGGTGATGATTGCCGCCGGGCTGGACCACCCCTACATCATCAAGATGCACAAGGCGGTTGTCGAGCAGGACGACGTGCAAGGAAACAAGCGCCGGTGCCTGTTGATGGAATACATCGACGGGAACGACTTGAAGCGCCACATCAACGAGCGCGACCTTTCCCTGCGCAAGATGATCGACGTGTGCATCAAGCTGTGCGAGGGATTGGATTTTTTGCACCAGAACGGCATCGTTCACCGCGACATCAAGCCTGCCAACTTCATGCTGCCGCGTGGTTCTGAACAGGTAAAGATTCTCGACTTCGGCCTTTCCGAATCTAACCAGAGCTGGCGCACGCGCTTCATGAAGAAGGGTGGAGGCACGCGCCTGTACATGTCGCCCGAGCAGTTGAAGAAGCAGCGCCTTGATCACCGCTCCGACATTTTTTCTTTCGGCATCACCATGTATGAGTTCGTTGCGGGCAGGCATCCCTGCAACGGCCTGGACACGCGGGAAATTCAACGCCAGTTGATTGACCCGCGCTACAAGTTTGAGCCTCCGTCGAAGTACAACCCCGATATTCCCCAGCACTTGGACAAGGTATTGCTCAAGGCATTGCGCCGCAAGCTGGATCAGCGCTACCAGTCGATGACCGAAATGCTGCTGGACTTGTCCCGCATGGGCACCACACGAATCTAAACCATAGAGTACTCATGTCTAAGCGAATCTTCTCCCCCAACCAGCACCGACGCGAGTCCGGGCTGGGTCGTATTGTAGTCGGGCTGTTGGTAGCGGTTGCCGCCATTTATGCAGTGGTCGCAGGTGTGTCTTACCTGCGCAGCGGCGGCGAAGCCGCGCCCGATGCCCCCGAGGTGATGACTGAGTCAGGTGGATCTTCTGCCCCTGCCACCTCGAGCAGCGCAGCCGCGCCTTCGGAACCCGTCGCGGGCAAGCACCCCAAGCTGGCCGAGGCCGAAGCCGCCGAGAAGGCGGGTGACAATGCCCGCGCCAAGGCGCTCTACGAAGACGCCATAAAGCAGTTGGCGCAGACCCCCGAGTATCCCGCCGCCGCCGCCGGGCTGGCGCGCATGTTGTTGGCATCGGGAGATCGCGACCGCGCCTTGACCCTCTTCGCCGAAGTGCGTGACCGCGCCCCGGCGCCCCTGCGCGCTGCCGCGTTGAGCGGGCTGGCGGCGGATGCCGAGGCGCAGGGCGATCCCGTGAAGGCGCGCGATTTGTACAAGCAGGCCTTTACCGATGCCGAGATCAACAGCGAGACTTGGAACCAAGCGCTGGACAACCTGGGGCGGTTGAACGTAGAGCTGGTGTTCAGCACGCGCGAAACGCCAGACAGCAAATACCACACCATAGAGCCGGGCGAGAGCATCACCAGCATTGGTATCAAGTTAAATACCACGCAGGGCCTGCTGATGCGGGCGAACAATGTAACCGACCCCGCCACCCTGCGCGCGGGCCAGCGCCTGAAGCACACACCGAAAGACTTCCGCATCCTCGTTGAGCGCAGCACCTGCCGCCTTTTCCTGCTGGACAGCGATGGCGTCTTCAAGCGCTATGGCACCGGGCTGGGAATGCCCGGTTATGAAACCGCGCTGGGCACCTACACCATCGGCAACAAGCAGAAGGATCCCACGTGGTTCAAGCCGGGCAGCGAACCGATTCCCCCGAACGACCCGGCCAACGAACTGGGCACGCGATGGATGCCGCTGATGCCGCAGGAAGAAGGATTGCCCACGGACTTGGGGATACACGGCACCATAGAGCCTGCCTCGATTGGGCAATATAAGTCTCACGGCTGCCCGCGCCTGCTGAAGGAAGACGTGGAAGAGCTCTACGATTTGGTAGTCCGCTCCACACCGGTGAGCATTGTGGAAGTCATTGACTGGAAGACGCTTGGGCCAGCGGAAGCAGCCATCTCTTGACCCGCGCAATCCCAATGCTTACACTCCGGCACGGCATTATTCGTTGTTTGGAGATCGGCCCTTGAGCTCGGCGGCAAGCAGACCCATTTTTTCGCGACTGGAAGTACAGCCCGGGATTGGGGCAAACCCGGTGAACGCCGTGGTGCCCGTGCATGAGCATGTGCAGTTCATCCGCCTGGTAGACGAATGCGTGCAGAACGTGGCGGGGCAGGAAATCTCCAGTCTGTTCTGCCTGGTGGACAGCCACACCGCCAAGAACGCACCCCGTATGAAAGACCTGCTGCCGCATCTAGCCAACATGGTGCTGGTGGGGGATTACCCACCCGCATGGTGCAGCGAGGCGAAGGTGCGCTGTCTGCCGCGCGGGGCGCAGTTGGCGCCAAAGGATCACTTCTTCCTGCTCATGTCCGGAGATCTGCACGTGGCCATCCTCGGCACGGCGGACCTTGAAACCGACGGGCGCTCGGGGGCTTTCCACGGCGGCTGGACCATACACACCGGGTACACCAATGCCGCCGTGCAGTTGATACTTGCCAGCGAGGGCGACGCCTATCTGCGTGAACTGGCCCCGCAACAGCATGTAACCGGCTGCATGGCGAATACCGCCATTGGCCTGATGGCATTGCAGTCTGGCGACTTGGCCACGCAACGCGAAGATCAGGCGCTGGACAAGGCCGACCTGTTCTCTGTGCTCAATATCCTTAAAGCCATATCGTCCCGCCGCCGCGCGCACGACGTGCTCTATGTCTTCGTCGAGCAGATATCCCGCGTGGTCAGCAGCGACCGCTGCTCCGTGGTGCGTATTTGGGGGCGCGGCAACGAAGCCACGGTGATGGCTTCTCACGAGGACGCTTCGATAAGCGACCACCGCATTTCGCTGGACAAGTATCCCGAACTGCGTGAGGCCTTGGACCGGCGCGAGACCGTGGTGATTCAAGACACGCGCAACCACCCGCTGCTAGAGAAATGCCGACACGAACTCGATCAGGCGGGCGTGCGCGCCATGCTGGTGATTCCAATCGTGTTGTTCGACGACGAGGTGGGCACGCTGCTACTGCGTGCCGCCCGCAAGGACGGCAGCTTCACCCTGCGTGAAATGAGCTTCTTTGAGATTGTTTCCGAAGCGGCGTGCAACGCGCTCGAACGCGCGCACCTGCTCGACAGCATTCAGGCCGCCAACGAACGGCTGGAGCACATCGCCCGAACCGACGGCCTTACCGGGCTCTACAACCGGCGTTACTTCCACGAGCAGTTCAACCAGGAATTCGAGCGGGCCCGCCGCTACGAGACCCCGCTGTCCTGCCTGATATTCGACGTGGACAACTTCAAATCCGTGAATGACACGCACGGCCACCTGGTGGGGGACAGCGTGCTGGTGGAAATGGCCAACCGCCTGCTGCGGCGCGTCCGCTCGATAGACCTTACTGCCCGCTATGGTGGCGAAGAATTTGTGGTGCTTATGCCCCAAACCGACCGCGACGGTGCCGCCACCCAGGCCGAGCGCGTGCGCAAGTATGTGGACGACCAGCCATTCGAGGGCTTGCCCGAAAGCCACCACATTACCGTGAGCATCGGGCTGGCAGTATATGATTCCAAAAGCATGCGCAGTCCGGCAGACCTGTTACGCGCGGCCGACCAAGCGCTTTATCACGCCAAACAAAACGGCAAGAACCGTGTTGCCATTGCAGAGGAAATCACCCCATGAAGTATCGCGTCATTGCAGCATCCGCGCTCATCGTCTCCCTATCCCTGTTGACAGGCTGCGCCACCACGGCGAATCCCTTCACCCGCATGACCCCGGACTACACCGATCTGCCCGTCGAGACCATCCGCGCAGCCGTCGCCGAAATCGAGCAGGCCATCGTTGCGGGCGAGCGCGAGCCCGTGCTAAACAGCGGCCTCAACCTGGACACCCCCGAGATCAAGCAGGCCCTGCGCGAACGCGCTATCCGGTCTCCGTTGGTGCATGGCTTCCTGCAAACCGGCCACGCCTACGAACAACGCGGCGGACTCATCGCCATCTTGCGCACCAAGGAATACAAGAAGTTCGGCACCTCACGCGACCGCGATCGCAACGCCACCATCGTCCTCAGCGAAAACGCCAGCCGCTGGGTCCTCTACGAAGGCGTGCTCAAGGCCAACAACTTCTCCCCCAAAAACCTCTCCGCCCTGCAAACCCTCTTCGCCGAGGCCCGCATCGCCCTACTCCCCACCGACGCCGCCTACGAAGCCGAAGACGGAAGCATTGTGAGGAAGTAGACTTTTCGCTTGAGGGACCAAATTGGATGCACGTGGAAAGTGCGATGGCGCATAATGATGTTACTGGGTGAAACCCGATGACCTCATAAGTGGAGCGCTTCCCAATGAGCACTATAACCATGATTTTGCA
>JBIKMR010000259.1:0-6146 GCA_044359155.1 Candidatus Hydrogenedentales bacterium
TGGTCCAGCCCAACGATGTACACCGGGTTGCACCCCAGGTGATACGCCCATTGCAGCATCAGGTAGGTGACCGTTGCGCCCAGGTGCGCGACGGCGGCGAAGTCTCGGCTGAACTGGGGATACTCGTCGGTCCAGTAATACAAGTTGCCACGCACGCGGGGCGCGTTGAAGAACACGGTGTCCGCGTCGGCGGGGAAGGCGTAGCTGTTGTAGAGCGCGAACATCTTGAGCGGCCCTCGCACGCCGGGGATGTCGCGCCGACGCAGTTCCACCTGGTCGATGTCTTCCATCATGAAATAGTTGGGCTGCCAGCCCCACTCGGGAAATAATTTATAGATGCCATTGCAGGCAATCGTAACTTCGTCCTTCAGGGGAGACAGGTCCAAGTCTTTCAGGCTGGGGCCATTGGCAATGATGAAGGCGCGCTGCCCCTTGTGCTTGTCTCGCAGGGACACCAGCCGCTGCTGATCCCCCAGCACATGGCCCACGCCGCCGCGCCGCCAGCCGATACGGTCGAAATAGCGGTGTCGCGCGCGCAGCAGCCGAAAGTAACCCAGCGGCTTTTCGTGCCAAGGGAATTTGCTGGTCCAGGCAATCATGCGACCACCAATGGCAGCAGCGCCTCGGCCATGCGCAGGTCGTCCTCGGTCTTGATGATGTGCCCAGCCAAACGGCCCAATGGAAAGAAGCCCACGCGCCCGCTGTATGTAGCGGTCTGCCTCGCGCTAGCTGCGGCAAGGTAGGTCTCTCGCCGCCACCCGGTGATGCTCCATGCAATGCGCTGCACAGGCTCCAGGTCTTGCGAGTTGGTCTTTTGCTCGAAGCTGAAGTTAATCGGCCTGCCGCCCAGCGCGCATTCAATCTGTTCCAGCGTACAACTCAACAGCGTGTCCCAGTCTCCGTCGCGCATCGCCTGCACAAATTGTTGCACCTCGGCCACTGTCAGCAGCGGCGCAATCGAATGCACCTGAAACATGCGCTCGCAGGGGTGCGCGTTAAGAAACTCAGCCACGAACTCCTCGCTCGTGGCGATGTTGTTGGCCAGCTCGGCAGGGCGAAGGTGAAATTGCACCCCCTCGGCGGCGGCAATCTCGGCAAAGGCCTCGTGTTCGCTATTCACCCAGACCGCGTCGAAGCAACCAGCAGCCACGCACTTGCGTATGGCGCGGGTGATCAGCGGCACGCCCCCCAAGTTACGCAGGTTCTTCTGCGTCAGGCGCTGGCTGCCCATGCGGGCCGGTATCATGGCAATGTTCATGTGGCCTGCGCCTGCCCCCACACGCTGGCGTTCCCCGCACAGCGCACGCGGCAACCCCAAGGTATATGCGGGCTGTCAAATACCTCAGTCCATCCGCCTGCCGCCTGCACAATCGCCAAGCCGCCCGCCACGTCCCACCACATGATGTCGTTCTCAAGGTAGGCGTCTGCGCGCCCGCAGGCCACATAAGCCAACATCACGGCGGCGCTGCCGATAAGGCGCACCTTCTTGAAAGACTTGATGCGGTGCAGGTATTCCAGCAGCGCGCCCTCGGAGAAATCGGTGCGTGTGGGCACGCCCGTGCAAAGCACAGCCTGCGCGGTCTCGGTGATAGGGGATACCCGCATGGGCTTGCCGTTCAGCCATGCCCCTTCTCCCACGATCCCACTGAACATCTCGTCTCGGTTGAAGTCGTAGATGACTCCGACCAGCGGCGTGCGCCCGCGACACAGCCCAATGGACACCGCGCACACCGGAATCTCGCGGCTGTAATTGAAGGTGCCATCAAGGGGATCAACAATCCAGTTCAGCACCTCGCCCTCCAGGCAGCCGTGCTCGCCGCTTTCTTCCGCCAGCACCGCGTGCCCGCTCGAGGAAAGCATGTCGAGGATGATGGCCTCCGCGTCTCGGTCCGCCTGCAATTTGATGTCGCGCCCCTCTTGGCAGAGCACGGTCTGCGCAGATTGCATGTGTGCGCGCAACTGCGCCCCGGCGGCGAGGGCGGCGGATTCTGCCAAGGCAAGTTCAGTGGAGTAGGTCATGTGTGGTGTCCAATGGCTGGGGCTTCAGGGTGCTCCGCCTGACCATAGCAAGCCGTGCGGAGCAGTTCCAACAACGGGGCCGTGGTGGCGGTGGGGGATAGGCGGGTGCGTGCGTATTCCAGCGCCTGAGCAGAGAGCGCCGCGCGGGCATCGGCATTGCCCAACAAGTGTGTCACGTGTTGTGCCAGCGCCTCCGGCGAGTCTCCCACCAGGAAGGCCAGCCCCGCACCCTCTGCCATTCCTTCCGCGCCCAGCGGCGTGGTGACCAAGGGCAAGCCATGGCACAGCGCCTCGACGTTTTTTATCTTCAGACCACTGCCCACCGTGGCAGGGTTAAGCACCACATCCGCTTGGCGGTAGGCGTCTATGGGTTGGGCAACGCGACCCAGCAGGCGTAGGCCAGGGACTTCCTTGCCCGAAAGCGCGTCGCCCGCGCTCCCTGCAACTAGAAGCTCCGCATCGGGAACGGCTTGGCGCACTTCGGGCCACACCGCTTTGTACAGATACTCAACCGCCAGCACGTTGTGGTGTGCGGCACTGCCAAAGAACAATGCACGCGGCGGACCGCCATGCGTTCTAGGGGGCAGCGGTTCTACCGGCTGCCCATATCCCACGCATAGCACGTTACAACCAGGGCAGAGGGCACGCAGCGTAACTGCTTCTACTTCTTGAATGGCCAGCAGCACATCAAACCGATTCAGGGCGGCTGTCTCTTCTTGCGGGGATATATCCAGCGGGGGCTCTTGACCTTCTGCCCGATACCGCTGCGCGCGTGACGACAGCACATCGATGGTGTCGATAACCTTTAATGCCGAGGCGGCACCCGTATGTTCGATGTCTTCTAACAAGTAGCCCGCAATCAGGTATTCCACCAGCACCACTTGCGGTGAATAGCGATCGCACACGCGGTGAAACGCGCGTATACGCTCGTCTATCCAAGGGCGACGCAACGCTTCCGGTAATGAAGTTGGCCCCAGCCCCGACTTGCCCAAGGCCGCACCCAACCGCCTGCGCACGGCGCGCCGGATCATAGCCAAGAGTGGGGGAGTTTCTATACGTAGCGTGGGCCAGGCGTTCTCGATAATGCGGCGTTCATCGCTGGCTATGCGATCGGGGAAGTAGAGGATAAGATCGAAACCCGCGCTCGTAATCGCGTCACACAATGCAGCAATGCGCTGGGCCGCGCCGGTGTTGCGCTGCCAGAATCGTATCTCGCAGGCAAGCAGCACCTTGCCGCCGGTGTTGGTGGGGTGCATGTTCATGGCCGCGCCTGCGCCAAATGTTCCAGCAGCGCAAGCGTATCGCCCGTCATGCGCGCCTCGTCATAGTGCTGGGCGCGATGCCGCGCTGCCAGCCCCAGCGCAGCGCAGCGCGCGGGGTCATCCAACAAAGCACAGACTCCCGCGCGCCAAGACTCGGGCGTGTTCTCTTCCACCAGCAACCCCACTGCCCCATCTTCCAGCACTTCGGGAATGCCGCTTACGACAGATGCCACCACCGGCAGGCCCGCCGCCATAGCTTCAACCAGTGAAAAGGGCAGGCCCTCATAATGCGTAGGGATGGCAAACAGATCCGCTGCAGCAAGGTATCGCGGCACGTCGTCTCTAAACCCCAACAGGTGTACCCGCGCGCCTACGCCCAAGGTTTGAATGCGCTGCTGCAAGGCCTCGCGCTGCTCGCCTTCGCCAATCCAGAGGAAATGTACATTCGGATGTAGGCGTAGAATATCCGGTATCGCTTCCAGCAAAACCGCATGGGCTTTCTGCATTCCCAGTCTTGCAACAGTCAGCACCAACAATGCATCGTTAGACAGGCCAAGTTCTTCGAGTATTCCCCCACGGATTTTGCTATCACGCGCAACGCTATTCAACGGCGTGCCATTGTGTATAACGCGCAACTCCACACGGGGCACGGCAAAGGCCGCCGCCACGAATTCTGCGTTGTGCTCGCTCACGCATAACCACGCCTGTCCACGTCTGCGTGCCCACGCCAGCAACCGCTGCCGCAAGGGGGATGCAGTCCACGGCGCACGGGGCGTCAACTGGAAACAGCTCGCCGCTGGCATCCGTAGCAACGCGGCGGCTACCTGAACCGCGAAGCACGCGCTTGGCCCTGGCAATACAATCAGCGCAACATCGGGCCGAACTTGCCTGAACAAGCGAAGCGCATTCAGCCCTTCTATCCAAGGGACCAGCGACTTGGGGCGGCGACCCAGCACCGTTGCGCCACGTCCAATCCCGACTGGGCGCCACTCTGCACCGATTGCCTGAAACGTCTGCACCAGTTCGCGCGTGCCCTCGGCTGGGGGAGAGGCCACCGACACCCGCCATCCAATCGCCAGCGCGGCACGCGCGATGGTCAAAGCGTAGCCTTCCGCCCCTCCGCGCTCCATGGATGGAAATATAATCAGAAGATTCACGGACACCCCGATGTTCGGCCTTGCGCTTCACAAGTTTCGCAGGACAGAGCATAGCAAAAGGGGCTTGCAGCGTGGAACGCTGCAAGCCCCTGGGTAAGTCAACGTGGAAGGTTATGCCTTCTCTTTCGTGGCGCGCGAACCGCGCCCACCCAGGCCCACGCGCGTCAAGGTGTCGCGCAGGTCCTTGTTCTTGGCAAACACGTCTTCCGCCTTGCGGTTGAAAATCTTTTCATACTCGGCCATCTTCTCGGAAAGCTGGTTGTGCAGCGCGTCGAGCGACTTGAGCCCATCCACAAGTTCTCCATGGATGCGCTTCTCAATATCGCGTGCCTGCTCTATCAGGCGCGTGCCCGTCTTCGATATCGCCGCGCTCACCGGGGTCGCAGCCTTGCGCCCGCCGCCCCGCTTCTTTGCGGTCGCGGTGGCCTTGGCTTTCGCCTTGCGCGGCTTCGGCGCGGCCACGCCGTTGTACCAAAGGCCCAGCGTCGCAACACTCGGGTCCTTGGCCTTCTTGCCTTCCTTCGTCTTCGCCTTGTTCTTGAACTTCTCCGAAGCCGCCAGAATGGTGGCCACGCGCGTCTTTTGCGGGTTCGCCTGCATCCAAGCCTGCACCTCAGCCTTAAACGCGGGGGCAAATGTAATTCGATCAGCCATGAGATATTCCTTCTGCCAGATGGATTTGTTAGGAGATCCAATAGCGGAAGTATAGATTAGAATTTGTGGAATAACAAATATAATCTACATCTCGTTACACCGTAGAGCGATGCAACCCGAAAAGATATTAGCTCCCGATATACGCCTCGATGGAATCGCGCAGAGTCTTCAGGATCCATGCGCGCTTGGTTGCATCGGTTTCCAGCAGGGTAAAGCGGAAGCCCGCGTGGCCGCAGTGGAACCCAGTAAGCGGAACCACGACAATGCCGGTCGCCCCCATCAGGTAATAGACGAAGCGCTTGTCCGGCGACACGTGGGCAACCAGGCTCTCTATTTTCTCGCGCACCTTGGGGTTGTCAATGTGAAGGGTCTGCTGGTTGTTCAGCACGCCTTCCTTGAACATAACCGTCTGGTAGAACGCGCCACCCGGCTTGTTCACGATGACCGATTCACAACCCGCAAACGCCACCTGCACTTCGTCAGCGCGCTCGCTGAACACACCCGCGCGATGCTTCAAATGGTCGGGATAACGCGCGTCGCCAAACACCCTGGGTATCGACATCTGCGGCAGCGTGGTCGAGCAGACCTCAAGGCGCTTCGCCGCCAGCAGGCTATCCACATACTGCCCGAAATTCTCGTCCTTCTTCTTGTTCAGAATCTCGAGCCAGCCACAGCGCGAACCCGGCCACGGGTATTCCTTCGATATACCACGCATGGCAAGCGCGGGCACGTCTTGCACCCACTGGCTGGTGTGCAGGCGGGGCTGCCCCTCATACACGATGTGCGAATAGATCTCGTCCGAGATAATGAACAGGTTGTAGTCCTGCGCGATCTTGACGATCTCGTCCAGAATCTCGCGCGGGTACACTGCGCCTGTGGGGTTGTCTGGAGACAACAGTAGAATCCCCGCAATCGAGTCGTTGTACTTCACACGCTTGCGCATGTCGTCAATGTCGGGCATCCAACCGTTGTAAGGGTCCAGCTGATAGGTAACGTGGCTGTATCCAGAGTGCGCCGCCTCCGCGCTCGAATGCGTGCTGTACGCGGGCGACGG